>JANPEZ010000099.1:0-1848 GCA_031423155.1 Actinomycetes bacterium | reverse complement strand
GTTCGATCGCCGACGCGATCTCGACGCGCGAGAGGCACCAGGTCACGATCGGGCCTTCGCGGGCGAGCGCGCGGAGCCGGGTCGTCGAGGGTTCGTGCGTACAGAGCGGAACGAGAGCGGATGCGTCCCAGTACCGCACCTCAGATGCGCTCGTCGCGCTCTTCGTCGAGGGCGGACGAAACCGACGCCTTGCTCGTCGGGAGGCGTCGCCTCAGGAAGTCGGAAGGGAGAGGCCGCAGCGGCAATCGCACGAGACCCACGGCCGCCAGGCGTCCCAGCTCACCTTCCGCTGAAGAGATCGGCGTGATCTGCGCCACGGGAATTCCGCGATCCAGCACCGTCACGATCTCGCCCCGAGCGACGAGGCGTAGATAGTGCGAGAGCCGATTTTTGAGGTCTGTGATCGGGGCTGTCTTCATCTGGCTAGTCTAGCCAGATGCGGAGGGGAGGCAAACCCGTGCTCGAAGCAATCGTCCGCGCGCGGCTCGGCGATTCAGTGGCGCGGAACGCAGATTCGGTGGTTGTATATCCCCCACCTAGTGGTGGATAATCCTCCACCTCATGGAGAATCCCGCACTCCTCCGGCGCCATCTCGCGGCCTCCGTCGAGGCTGCGCTCCGCAACACGCCCGTGGTGCTCGTCGTTGGACCCAGACAGGCCGGCAAGACGACGCTCTGCGAGCAGTGAACGGCCTCGAGCCCGTGGTGCGCCAACAGGCCCACCCACCTCGGCGATAGGTTCATGTCGACGAGCAGCTTCACCCGTCACCGAGAGCGACTTCAACTTCCTCCGCGCGCCACGCGGCGTAGGTCAAGGCCTCGGCGATGTCGGCAGCCTCGAGATCGGGGTAGTCCCGGAGGATTTCTTCGGTCGTACGTCCTGCAGCGACGAGCCCGACGATCGCGCCGACCGTCACGCGCATGCCGCGGATGCACGGCTTTCCGCCCATGATCGTCTGGTCGCGGGTGATGCGAGTGAGCTGCGGCACGGGGTGGTTCTCCTTCGAGATAGCGATAGGGATGGAGCGTAGGGCACCAAGCGCGGGCGCGGTCATCGGGTCGTTCGAGCTGCCCTCCGCGCATCGAAACCATTTCCCTGATCTTCGCTCTTTGTTCTCGTAGCCTTCTCTCGTCTTGGCCCACTGTTCCCGCGCTACGCAGCGATACACGCGAATTCGTCGCTCAGCGTGCGGGTCGCGCTGCTGGCTGGCCCAATGAACAGCATCAGCCCGAGCGACGGTGGCGATGCCAATGACCGGCGGCTCACAACACCGGCTGATTCGCTCGCGCCGCCTCGCCTGCATTCGCGCTTGCGGTTGGTATCAAGCCGCGGTTACCGCCCGCGCCCCCAATACCCCCGCTGGCAGCCATCACCCCGCCCCCATCTCCGCCCTCCTCTTCAACCTTGAAAATCCGAAGGCGTGGTTCGGATTTTCAAGGTAATCTGCGGGGCGTGATCGACCGCTCCCGGCAGCTCGCCACCCTTACGCGGCTTCTCGCCAGCCGGAAGGTCGTCGCGATTCTGGGTGCTCGGCAGGTTGGCAAGACCACGCTCGCGCGCGCCCATGCGAAGCGTCAATCAGGACCGGTGACGTTCTTCGATCTGGAGAACCCGACGGATCTCGCGCGCCTTGCAGATCCGCTGCTCGCACTCGAAGGCGCCAAGGGGCTCGTAGTCATCGACGAGATCCAGCGAAGGCCGGAACTCTTTCCGGTGCTCCGTGTGCTCGCCGATCGACCGCGCACCCGTGCGCGTTTCCTCGTACACGGCAGCGCAGCACCCGAGTTGCTGCGTCAGAGTTCCGAGTCGCTCGCCGGGCGCATCGAGTATCACGTGCTTTCCGGTCTG
>JANPEZ010000098.1:0-22904 GCA_031423155.1 Actinomycetes bacterium | reverse complement strand
GAACGGCCGCGGGCGTGACCCCCCCTCCACCCACCGCACCGCTGCCCACATCGACCGCGGGGTGGGCCGGGTCGAAGGCGCGGACCACCCGCAGCTCGGCGAACGACGACGTCTGCCGGGACGGGTCGGTCGTGATGGCGTTCTGGCCGGGGAACGCCAGGGTCGCGAGCTTTCGAGCCTGGGGGGCCGGGTCGCCGCTCGGGGTTTGAAGGCCGAGCCGCCCGCTCCCGTCGGGCTCGAGGGTGATGGTGATCGCGCTCTCGTCGGTATGGGGAAAGGGAACGGCCGCACACGAAACGAGGGCTATCAACGCCATCGAGGCGAACGCCAGCGCGGTCTTCCGGATCCTCATGTCTTTTTCTACGCGGAAGAGGCCGGTTCGGGCCCTCACGGGATGATCGTGATCAAACCCTCGCCCGCTACGACGTCGAAATCGCGTCTATCAAAGGTCAGGACCGTCCCTCCGTTCCTCTCAGCGCACGCGATCACCGCGGCGTCGGAAAAGCCGAGCCCGAGATCCGCGTATCGCGCCATCAGTTCGCGGACCCTGGGTATGTCTGAGTCGCAACAGTCCAGGAGGGTTGTCCCCCGTTCCAACCCCGACAGGACGCCGTC
The DNA here is from genome assembly GCA_031423155.1 of Actinomycetes bacterium. Lineage (GTDB taxonomy): Bacteria > Actinomycetota > UBA4738 > UBA4738 > HRBIN12 > JANPEZ01. The sequence goes on along the minus strand of JANPEZ010000098.1, from coordinate 22,289 downwards.
CATCGACGTCGGACCCATGCGGAGCTCCAACACCCAAGCGATCTCGGACAACACCGGCGCCGGAACGACGATCGATGAGCGCGCCGCCTCAAGGGCCCCCACCGCCTTCTGATGGTTCCGGTCACGCGGCCTCGCCAGCGCGATAACCCCCGATGAGTCAAGGGTTATCACTTCAGTCCTCCCATCCGTACTTCTTCTTGAGATGTCCATACCAGGCCGCGCGCGCTTCTTGCTTGATCGTCGAGGAGTCGGTTACCGGCCCGCCCTTCGCGGCGCCGACCCAGGAGGGCAGAACGAAGTCGTCCTCGGCTTCGATGTAGCGCTCGAGGGCCTCGCGGATGAGTTCAGCCTTGGGGCGGCCGGTTTTGCGCGCGAGGGCGCCCAGGCCCCTCTGGATCTCCTCGCTCAGGTACACGGTCGTCTTCTCCATGCTCAGAAGTATGCCATATGCCATATATGGCAGGTGCCTAGCAAGGGGCTCAAGAGCAGAACACGGAACCCCCGATCGGTGCAGTGATGCCCGTCACTTCCGGGGGAGAAAACCCTCCAGGCCGAGCAACTCGGCCTTGCGGTCCAGGCCTCCCGCGTAGCCGCCGAGCTCCCCCCCGGCCCTCAGAACGCGGTGGCAGGGGATGACGATCGGGATCGGATTCGACCCCAGAGCGTTGCCGACCGCCCTAGCCGCCTTCGGCTTGCCGATGCGCCCGGCAAGCTCGCCATAAGTCGTGACGGCACCGAAGGGAACCCGGGCGGTCGCGGACAGGACCTGCAGGGCGATGCCGTGGATCAGCCTGCGGTCCAGCCGCAGGCTGAACCGCCTGCGGCTTCCGTCGAAGTACTCGTCCAACTCCCGGCGGACATCCTGGGTGAGACGTGTCGAGATCAAGATCCTCGGACCGACTTCTCGCGCGAGCAGGTCGAGCGCCACGTCCAGGTCCTCATCTTCGAACAGCACCCGGGCCAGGCCGCGACGGCTCACCGCCACGGTCAGATCCCCGATAGGTGAGCCGACGACGCCGAGTCCGACATCGATGAGGCCCGCCCGATCCGCTTCCTCGGCCAGGGCGTCGGCGGCGACAGCGCTCGAGCGATCGACCCAGATACGGTCCGGCACAAGGCGTTTGAGTTCTGTCGTCTTCATGACATCAGCTCCTTGAGTTTCTTCATCCCCTGGTACACGTTGGCTCGGGCCGTCTCCTGGCTCGAACCCATGAGCGCAGCGACTTCCGCGTAGGACAGGTCGGATACGTACCTATGAACCACCGCGATCCGCTGTCTGGACGGCAGAGACCGCACCGCGAGCCAGAGCGGATCGGCCGCATCGAACGGCTCGTCCCCCGGACCGGCTCGCTCCGGGGTCTCGACGAGCGTTGAGCGACTCGTCCTGCCGCGGTGATGATCGATCGCCTTGCGGGAGGCGATCTTCATCACCCATCTGTCGAGCCGGTCGACATCCTGCACCCGCCCGTACGCGCGCAGCGCCGACAGGAAGGTCTCCTGGAAGCAATCGTCGGCGTCGGCCGGCCCGACGGCAGCCACGAGGAACCTATACACGGCGGCGCGGTTGGCCTCCATGAAGCTCAGGAACGGCGGCGGGCTCACGATCGAAGATGCAACCACATGGGAATGACGTTGGCCGGGCCGGAACCGTGAAACGGGCTAGGTTAAGTCGCCCATAAGCCGAGGGATCGCGGACGAGAACGCCTCGCGGATCTCGTCCACGGTGGTCTCGAAGAGACCCTCGAATACCACTCGGGGGCCGCCTGTCTCGCCGATGCGCGCCGCCGGAACACCGTGCGATGCGGCCAGGGATCGGAACGACTCGAGGTGCTCGGGGGCTACGGATACCACCGCTCTAGATGCCGACTCGCTGAACGCCGCGACGTGCGGGGGCAGGTCGCCCGGCAGAGCGACGCTGAAACCGTGGCCTCCAGCGATCGCGCATTCGGCCAGCGCTATAGCTATGCCGCCGTCCGAGCAATCGTGCGCCGAGGCCAGAACACCCTGCGCCGCAGCGGCCTGCAGGAGTTCCAGCAACGCCCTCTCCCGGTCGAAGTCCAGTACCGGCGGATGGCCGGACACGGAGCCGAGCAAGACTTCGGCGAACTCGGAACCGCCGAGTTCGGCCAGGGTCTCGCCGAGGGAGAAGATGGTCAGGCCGCTCCTGGTGAATCCCGGCCTCACGAGCAGCCGGTGATCTTCCAGCAACCCCAGCATCCCGATCACGGGCGTGGGCCAGATCGCCGAGTCGCCCGATTCGTTGTAGAAGCTCACGTTCCCGCCCGTGACCGGCGTGTCGAGCGCGAGACAGGCATCGCCCATCCCGCGCACCGACTCGGAGAACTGCCACATGACGACGGGCCGCTCGGGATTCCCGAAGTTCATGCAGTTGGTGATGGCTAGCGGCCTCGCGCCGGTTACCGCAACGTTCCGAGCGGCCTCGGCCACAGCGTGCGCCGCGCCCAGGTAGGGATCGAGCGAGCCGAATCGCCCCTTGCCGTCGCTGGAAAGGGCCATGGCCTTCAGAGTTCCCTCGATGCGAACGATAGCGGCGTCGCTCCCCTGCCCCGCCACCGTGTTGCCCTGCACGAAGGAGTCGTACTGCTCCGAGACCCAGTGCTTCGAGGCTATGTTCGGTGAGGATAGAACCGCGAAGAAAGCCTCGCGCAAGTCGCCCTCGAACGGTGCGAACGTCGGGTCCTCACCCTCCGGCTCGGCCTGGGCTTGCTGGGGACGGTCGTATTCGGGGCCCTCATCGGTGAGGGACGTCGCTGGGATCTGGGCGACCACCTCTCCCGCCCGGCGGACGGTCAGCAGATCGCCATCGACCAGCGTGGCGATGACGGAGGACCTGATCCCCCAGCGTTCGCATACCTCTTGCACCGCAGCCAGTTGCGAGGCATGGACTATCGCGAGCATCCGCTCCTGCGACTCGCTGGTCAAGATCTCGAACGGCTCCATCGCCGGCTCGCGAAGCGGGACGGCGTCAAGGTCCAGGTCCGCGCCCATGCCGGCGCGCGCGGCGGATTCGCTGACCGCGCAGGTGATGCCGGCGCCACCCAGGTCCTGGAGACCCTCGAGCAGACCTCGCTCGATCATCTCCAGCGAGGCTTCGATCAGGAGCTTCTCGGCGAAAGGATCGCCGATCTGAACCGACGGGCGCGACTCGGCGCTGCCTTCGTCCAAGGTGGCGCTGGCGAGAACGCTGACCCCGCCGATACCGTCGCGGCCGGTGGCGGCGCCGTACAGCACCATCAGCGAACCCTCGTGTGCCGTCAGGGACGTCGACGTCACCAGCATGTCGGCGCGCGCGACCCCCGCGCACATCACGTTGACGGACGGGTTCGCGCTGTGCGCGTCGGCGAACGAGATCTCACCGCCGACGGTCGGCACACCGATGCAGTTGCCGTACCCGCCGATCCCGGCAACCACGCCCGATAGGAGCCAGCGGTTCCGCGCATCGGTCAACGGTCCGAAACGCAGCGGGTCGAGCAGTGCGACCGGGCGCGCACCCATCGAGATGATGTCGCGCACGATGCCGCCGACACCGGTCGCAGCTCCTTGGTACGGCTCGATAGCGCTCGGGTGCGAGTGAGACTCGATCTTGAATACGACGGCCATGCCATCGCCGAAGTCGACCGCCCCGGCGTCCTGTCCCGGACCGACCAGGACGGCCGAACCCTCCGTAGGAAGCTTGCGAAGATGGATCTTCGAGGACTTATAGGAGCAGTGCTCCGACCACATCGCGGCATACATGGCGAGTTCAGCACGCATCGGCTCGCGGCCGAGCCGCCCGCTTATCGCCTCGAGTTCGTCATCGGTCAAGCCCAGAGCCCGGTGCAAGGGTTGCTCGGTCACCGACACCTCAGGCCTTGGCCATCGCTTGCGCCAGAAGGGATGCGAACAGAACCTGCCCTCCGGTGGTTCCGACGTCCGGATCCACCGCGTGCTCCGGATGTGGCATCAGGCCGACGACGTTGCCGGCTTCGTTGCGAACGCCCGCTATGTGGTTCGCGCTGCCGTTGGGGTTCCACTCCTCGTCGAGTTCGCCGGTCGCGGAGCAGTACCGGAACACGACCTGCCCTCGGCGCTCTATCTCCTCCAGCTGGGAGGCCTCGGCGACGAACTGACCTTCGCCGTGCTTCACGGGTATGTCGAGGACCTCGCCCGCAACGCTCTCGGCCGTCACGATGGACTGCGAAGTCTCGACTCGAAGGTGTACGTCTCGGCAGACGAAGCGCAACGAACGGTTGCGTATCAGAGCTCCCGGCAGAAGCCCGCTCTCGCAGAGGATCTGAAAGCCGTTGCAGATGCCGAGCACCGGACCTCCTCGCTCTGCGAAGGTCCTGACCTCGTTCATCACTCGCGCGAAGCGAGCGATGGCGCCGGTGCGCAGGTAGTCACCGTAGGAGAAACCACCCGGCAACACGACCGCGTCCACGCCGTGAAGATCCGCGTCCGCGTGCCAGAGCGCGACGGCCTCGCCACCCATGAGTTCCAAAGCGCGTCGGGCATCGCCGTCATCGAGCGATCCGGGGAACGTGATAACGCCGACGCGAGGTATCACTCCTCCTCCAGGATCCGGAAGTCCTCGATGACCGGGTTGGACAGCAACCGGAGGGCCATCTCCTCGACCTGTGCGTGAGCGGCGGACTCGTCGGCCGCCTCAACCGACAACTTGATGTGCTTGCCGACCTTAACGTCGGCGACGTTCGTCCAGCCGAGTGCCGGAAGCGACGATTCCACCGCCTTGCCCGCCGGATCGGACAGACCGGGTTTCAACGAAACGAGGACCTCGAACTCGAACTTCACGCAGGCCCCTCCCTCAGGCGGTCTAGGTTGACAGCGCAAGTCTCCCAGTCGTCGTCTTCCATGACGCCCATCCGCTGGCGGTAGCGCGAGAAGCTCTCACCCGTCAGCAGTTCGTAGGCCTCGATGTACCTGGCGGCCGTGCGATCTACCACCTCGGAAGACAGCTCGGGCGGCGGCGGTTCGTGATCCCAGCCGCTCATGTCGAGCCAGTCCCGCACGTACTGCTTGTCGAAGGAGGGCTGTGCGTGACCGGGTTCGTAGCCCTTCACCGGCCAGAACCTGGACGAGTCCGGGGTGCAGACCTCATCGACCAGGATCAACTCCCCTTGGCAGAATCCGAACTCGAACTTGGTGTCGGCCAGGATGATGCCGCGTTCCGCGGCGACCGCGGCCGCGCGCTCATAGATGGTCAAGGTAAGTTCCTTCAGCCTCTCGGCCAGGCCTAGTCCGACCAGATCTGCGGCCTCGGTGGGAGTGAGAGGAAGGTCGTGTCCCTGGGCGGCTTTCGTCGTGGGAGTGAAGATGGGCTCGGGCAGGCGGGATGACTCCTGGAGCCCGGGTGGCAGCGGTATGCCGCAGACCTCGCCGCGGTCCAGGTACTGCTTCCACCCCGAACCGGACAGGTATCCGCGCGCGACGCATTCGACGGGGACAACATCGGCACGCTTGACGAGCATCGCGCGGCCACCGAGCGCGGTCTCCGACCCGAAGGGCTCCGGGAAGTTCCACCGCTCGGCTGTGATCAGGTGGTTGGCGACGAGGTCGGCGGTCCGTTCGAACCAGAAGAGGGACAGTCCCGTCAGGACGCGGCCCTTGTCGGGGACGGGCGTGGGAAGGATGACATCGAAGGCCGAGATGCGATCGGTAGCGACCAGCAGAAGCGAATCGGGTCCGGCTTCGTATACGTCGCGGACCTTGCCCCGCGCGTGCAGCTTCAAGACGCCGGCTCCTCCACAGGAAGCTTCTCCAGCTTGTCGAAGACTCCGGACAGGTTGCGCAGGAAGCGCTTCGGATCGAACAGCTCGTTCAGCTCTTCCGGCGTCAAGAGCCGCTGCAGCTCCGGGTTGGAGCCGAGGACGGCGCGGAAATCGGCGCTCTCGTCCCAGGCTTGCGCCGCGGCTTGTTGGACGATGCGATAGGCGTCGTCGCGCGAAAGGCCTTTGTCCACGAGCGCCAGGAGGACCGACTGACTGAACGCCAGCCCTCCGTCGGCCTCTAGGTTCTCGAGCATCCTTCCTGGGTAGACCCTCAGGCCATCCATCACCTTGGTCAGCTCGAGGAGCATGAAGTCGAGCACGCCGGTCGAATCCGGGAAGATCACTCGCTCGGCCGAAGAATGCGAGATATCGCGCTCGTGCCAGAGCGGCACGTTCTCGAACGCCACCTGTGCGTTGGCTCGAACGGTCCTGGCAAGTCCGCTGACCCGCTCGCAGGCGACCGGGTTGCGCTTGTGCGGCATCGCGCTGGAACCCTTCTGCCCCTCGGCGAACGGCTCCTGGACCTCGCGGACCTCGGTTCGGGCCATGTGCCTGATCTCGGTGGCGAACTTATCCAACGAGGACGCCAGCACCGCCAGCACCGACATGTACTCGGCGTGCAGGTCGCGCTGGATGATCTGGGTAGACGCTTCGGCGGCCCGAAGGCCCAGCCGGGCGCACACCAGCTCCTCCACACGTGGATCGAGCTGCGCGTAGGTGCCGACCGCACCGCTGATGGCCCCAACGGAGACCGTTTCGCGTGCGCGACGCAGGCGCTCGCGCGAGCGGTCCAACTCGAAGGCCCAGACGGCGAGCTTGTGCCCGAAGCTGATCGGCTCAGCGTGTATCCCATGCGAGCGACCGATCATCACCGTGTCGCGATGCTCTAGCGCGAGTCTCTTGACCACGGCGAGGAGGCCTTCGATCCGCGCGAGCAGGATGTCGCCCGCCGCGCGCAGCTGCAGCGCGAAGCACGTGTCCAGAACGTCGGAGGACGTCATCCCGAAGTGGATCCAGCGGCCCTCCGGACCGACCGAGGCTGCCATCACGTCGACGAACGCCGCGATGTCGTGACGGGTGATGCGTTCGCGCTCCAAGACGGCGTCGACGGTGAACGAGGCCCGTTCGCGGATCGCCGCTGCGTGTTCGGCCGGGATCTTCCCCAGTTCGGCCCAGGCCTCGGCTGCCAGGATCTCGATCTCGAGCCAGTTGGACATGCGCGTCTCGTCGGACCAGACGGCGGCCATCTCGGGCTGGCTGTATCGAGGTATCAAAGCTTGAGGCCCTCAGCGAGGTCGTCCTTGAACTTCCAAAGGCGGGCCTGAACCTCCTCGTCGCCTATCCCGATGATCTCTGCCGCCAAGACCGCCGCGTTCACCGAGGCCTCGACGCCGACCGTGGCGACCGGAACTCCCATGGGCATCTGGGCCGTGATGGCAAGCGCTTCGTTGCCGACCATCAAGGGGGCGGTGGCGATCGGAACTCCGATCACCGGAAGGATGGTTCGGGCCGCGACGGCCGCCGCCAGGTGACCGGACATCCCGGTCGAGCAGATGACCACCTTCAATCCGCGCTCGAATGCGGTCCGGGCGTACTCATCGACCAGATCGGGATTGCGAGAGGAGGACATGATCCGGATCTCGTGGGCGATGCCGAACTTCTCAAGGATGAGTCCGGCCTGACGCATCACCGGAAGCTCGGCGGGCGATGCGGCCAGAACCCCGGCCAACGGCGTTGCCTCGGTCACGTCAGTCCCCCTCCGCCGCCCGGGCGGCGATGTCGGTCCGATACCGCATCCCCTCGAAGGAGATGAGCCCGACAGCCTCGTAGGCGAGGGTTCGCGCCTCGGTGATCGAGCCTCCGAGCGCGCTCACCGCCAGCACGCGGCCTCCGGCCGTGACCACTCTACCGTCAACCTCCTTCGTGCCCGCATGGAACACGACCGTCCCCTCGACCTTCGCGGCATCTTCGAGCCCGTTGATCTCGAAACCGGTCTCGTACGGCCCCGGATATCCGCCCGAGGCCAGAACGACGGTGACGCAAGCCTCGTCGGTCCAGCGCGCAACGTAGTTGGACAGGTTTCCCTCGCTGGTGGCCAGGAGCAGTTCACCCAGATCGCTCCTCAGTCTGGGGATCACGACCTCAGTCTCGGGGTCACCGAACCGGCAGTTGAACTCAAGCACCTTGGGCCCGTCGGCGGTGAGCATCAGCCCGGCGTACAGCAGCCCCTGGTACTTGACACCGTCGTCTTCCATCGCGCGAACCGTGGCTCGAAGAACGTCGTTCCAGATGAAGTCCTCGGTGGCCCGATCGACGAACGGAACCGGCGAGTAGGCCCCCATGCCCCCGGTGTTGGGACCAGAGTCGCCGTCGCCGACCCTCTTGAAGTCTTGAGCCAAGACGAGAGGAAGGACATCGCGACCGTCGGTTAGCGCGAAAGCCGAGACCTCGCGGCCCTCCAAGAACTCCTCGATCAAGACGCTCGCGCCGGCCTCACCGAAGATCCTGTATACCAACGCATCCTCCAACGCTGCGACCGCCGTCGCGCGATCCTCGGCGACGGTCACTCCTTTGCCCGCCGCCAGCCCGTCGGCCTTGATCACGACTCGCTGGTCACCGAACGAGTCCATGTATCCCAGCGCCGGCTTCATCTCCGTGAAGGTTCTCGAACGAGCGGCCGGGATCCCGTGGCGTTCGCACAGATCCTTCGACCAGGCTTTGGAGCCTTCGATCCGGGCAGCCGCGGCTGCGGGGCCGAAGACGATGTGACCGCGTGCACTCAGCTCATCGGCGAGTCCGGCGACCAAGGGAGCTTCCGGCCCTACGATCGTGAAGTCGATCCCTTCGCGCTCGACCAGCTCGACGATGCCGGCGGCGTCTTCCACCCCGACCGGAACGCAGGTGGCCTCCTGAGCGATCCCCGCGTTGCCCGGAGCCGCGAAGAGTCTTTCGATGCTGGCATTCTCGGCTAGGCGCCAGATGATCGCGTGTTCTCGGGCACCGGACCCGACGACCAGGACCCTCATCCGACGGGCAGGCTCTGTTCCCGCGCCGGCCCGACCGAGACCACCGAGACGGGCACGCCGACCAGCTCCTGCATCCTCTCCACGTAGGTCCTGGCAGCCTTCGGCAGGTCCTCGTAGGAGGAAACCTCGTCGATCTCCTCATTCCAGCCTTCGAGCTCCTCGTAGATGGGCTCGGCCTTGTGGAAGAGGGACTGGTGCGGCGGGAAATCCTCGTAGACCTGGCCGTCGGCGCGATAGCCCGTGCAGACCTTGACGGTCTCGAATCCGGACAGCACGTCGAGCTTGGTGACGAACAACTCGGTCAAGCCGTTGAGCCGGGCCGCGTAGCGACCGAGTGCGGCGTCGAACCACCCGCAGCGGCGCTTTCGGCCGGTGACCACACCGAACTCCTTGCCGCGCACGCCGAGGCGCTCGCCCGCCTCCTCGAGCTGTTCGGTCGGGAATGGACCCGCCCCGACTCGCGTGATGTAGGCCTTCATGATCCCGATCACGCGATCGACGTGATGCGGACCGATGCCGACGCTGGCGAGCGCGTACCCGCTCAAGGGATTCGACGAAGTAACGAACGGGTACGTCCCGTGGTCCAGGTCGAGCAAGGTCCCCTGCGCGCCCTCGAGCATGACCCGTTTGCCGGCCTGAAGACCCGCATAGATCAGCGCGCCCGTGTCGGCGACATGCGGCTTCAGTCGCTCGGCCAGTTCCATGTATTCCTCGACTATCCGCTCCGCATCGAGCGGGAGCCGGCCGTAGATCTTCGTCAGGATCAGGTTCTTCTCGCGAAGAACGACTTCGAGCTTGGCTCGGAAGATCTTCTCGTCGAACAGGTCCTGAATGCGAAGTCCGATGCGGGCGGCCTTGTCTCCGTATGCCGGACCGATCCCCCGCTTAGTCGTACCGAGGGCGTTGCGGCCGAGGAACCGCTCGGTGACCTTCTCCAGTTCCAGGTGATACGGCATGATCATGTGCGCGTTGCCGCTGACGACCAGGCGTGAGACATCCACACCCGCCTCGTGCAGGTTGTCCATCTCCTTGGTCAAGTGGCGAGGATCGACGACCACCCCGTCGGCGATCACCGACGTGATGTGGTCGTAGAGGATGCCCGAGGGGATGAGCTGGAGCTTGAGCAGCCGGCCCTCGGCGATGACGGTATGACCCGCGTTGTTGCCGCCCTGGTAGCGGACGACGAAGTCCATCCGGTCCGCGAGGTAATCGACCGCCTTGCCCTTGCCCTCGTCACCCCACTGGGTCCCGAGCACGATGGAGGCAGGCATGAGGAGGCCAGTCTACCGGGCCTGCCTCGGCCTAAAGCCCGAGACTTTCGGCTGCTTGACGCCTTCCGAAGGCCCCTGCTAGCGTGCCCTCAGCAGCTGACCGGAAGACCGGAGGCCGCGACGCATATAGCGCCGCGGCCTTTTTCGTTGCCAACAGGAGTAACCGGATGAAGGAACTCGAAGGAAACGGCGCGCTGAACGACGAGGTCGCCTTGGCGCGGTCACGCGAGGACCACCACCTCATCGACCAGCACACGGTCGAGGTCGTCGAGCGCGGCGCCTGGTACATAGCCAAGAAGCTCGCTTTGTTCCTTCCGGCGATATTCCTGTTCATCCTGGCCATCCAACTGATGAAGGCCGGAGCCACGGCCGTCGGACCGCAGATCAAGGGCCAGTTCCCCTTCGCTAACGGCGTTTCAACGCTCGGCACCGGGTGGCTCGGCGCCTACTTCGTGCTCTCGGGCTCACCTGTTGCCGCGACGGCGATCAGCCTGTTCGGGGCCGGAACCCTCACCAAGCTCCAGACATTCACGATGCTCTCCGGTTCCAGGTTGGGCGCCTCGTTCATCGTCTTGCTGACCGGGTTCCTGTACGCGATGAAGAACAAGAGCCGGGACCGAAGCGAGTCGATCGGCATCGGCATCCAGGCGATGACCATGACCGCCATCGTCTACGTGCCTGGGATGTTCATCGGCTACGCGATCTTGCGCGGGGGTCTGCTGGACGGGATGAACTGGCACGCCTCGGCGCAGATGGAGGCGACTCTCGGCAGGCTATGGGGTCCGATAGTCGAGGCCGTGGCAGCGCGCGTGCCGGGGTGGACGCTGTTCCTGGTCGGACTCGGAGTGATCTTGGCCTCGTTCAGCCTCATGGACCGAGTGTTGCCCAACATGAGCACCGGCACCGGTATCTCCAAGCACGCCAAGTGGCTGAAGCATCCGTGGACGATGTTCGGGCTTGGATGCCTCGTTGCGTTCCTGACCTTGTCGGTATCGGTTGCCCTCACGGTGCTGGTGCCACTCGCGGCCAAGGGATACGTCAAACGCGACGAGGCGCTCCCCTACATCATGGGTGCGAACATCACGACGCTTGCCGACACACTCGTCGTGGCGATGCTGCAGAACACGCCCGTGGCCGGTCAGATAGTTCTGGCGGAAGCCATCGGCGTGACCATCGTCTCCCTGCTCATCCTGGGTTTCGTGTATCGGCCAGTAAAGACATCGGTTCTGCGACTCGACGACTACCTGGTCGCGTCGAACCGTCGCCTCGCCCTGTTCGTGGGCAGCCTGTTCCTCCTGCCGGTCACCTTCCTGCTCTCAGGTCTGCTCGTGGGCTCGCCGGCTGCCTAGCGTCCGATCCAGGAGAACATGGGCGCTCCGCGACGTGGCTTCGAACGCCCTCACCGCATACCATCTGCGACGTGGCCGACGAAACCGCCTCCGAGCCGACCGAGAGCGCCGAGGGCCTGGCAGATATGGACCTCACCGATGAGGAACGAGCCGTCCTGGCCAAAGTCGTCGGCGTGGTGCGCAAGATCCAGTTCGGAACGGTGGTTCTGGTGATCCAGGACGGCAAGGTGGTCCAGATCGAGACGGCAGAGAAGTTCAGGTTGAGGTGACCTCGATGCAGAACCTCGTCAACCTGCCGGGCGCCTCGCCGGCCGAGCCCAAGCTTTCCGTACGCAACCTCGTCAAGACCCGCACTTCCGCATCGGGCGAGAAGCGAGTCGTGGTCGATCACGTCAGCTTCGACGTGGCACCGGGCGAGTTCGTGTGTCTTCTCGGCCCGAGCGGATGCGGCAAGTCGACGATCCTCGGGATGCTTGCAGGCCTGGATCGGCCGACGGGCGGTGAGATCCTGCTGGACGGCTCGCCGATAACCGGTGCGGGACCCGATCGCGCGGTGCTGTTCCAGGAGCCGGCATTGTTCCCCTGGCTCACGGTGGTTGCCAACGTCGAGTACGCACTGAAGCTGATCGGAGTTACGGCCGCCGACAGACGCGAGCGCGCGATGCACTGGCTCGCCAAGGTCCACCTCGAGCGCTTCGCGGTCTCACATCCGCACGAGTTATCCCTCGGGATGCGCCAGCGGGGGGCGCTGGCGCGAGCCCTTGCCTGCGACCCCGATGTCCTGCTGGCCGACGAACCCTTCGGCGCGCTGGACGCTCAAGCGCGCGAGCTTCTCCAGAACGAGCTCCAGCGCGTCTGGCAGGAGTCGGCCGAGCGAAAGACCTTGGTCTTCGTGACGCACAACGTCCGGGAAGCTGCCCTGCTCGCCGATCGCGTGATCGTGATGTCGGCTGCACCCGGCCGCCTGCTGGAGGAACAGCGCATCCACGCTCCGCGTCCGCGTCACCTCGACGACGCCTTGCTATCTCGCGTGGTCTCGGACATCCACGACTCCTTGATGAAGGAGGTGGACAAGGATGTCGCGCGCGAGATGGGTTCGTAAGGAACTGGGACCGATCGCAACGGGCGTCGCCGGGCTCCTCGTCCTTTGGGCTTTGCTCGCAGCCGCAACGACCTCGGATTCCCTGCCATCGCCTCTGGTCGTCGGGAACGCGCTCGGATCAGGCATCGCCGATGGAACTATCCCCGAGGCCGCGCTGAAGACGCTGGTTCGGCTGGTGTTCTCGTTCGTCGTGGCCATAGCGATCGGAACGGCGCTCGGCTTCGCACTCGCGCTGAACGAGTTCGCGCGGCGCAGCATTAGGCCGCTCGTCGTTGCCCTTCAGATCGTTCCGCCTATCGCCTGGTTCCCTCTCGCGATCGTGTGGTTCGGGTTGACCGAGCGCTCCGTCGTCTTCGTCGCGATCGTCGGGGCGTTCCCGTCGGTGACCCTGGCCACCATCTCCAGCTTCAAGCAGGTCTCGCCGCTCTTGGTGCGCGCGGGCAAGACGTTGGGCGCGCAGGGGTGGGAGCTCTACCGGGGTGTGATGTTCCCCGCCGCGCTTCCCGGCTACGTCGCGGGGCTCCAGCAGGCTTGGGGCTTCGCCTGGAAGGCGCTTCTGGCCGGCGAGCTGATAACGGGCGCGGCGAAGGCGGCCGGATTGGGGCACCTGCTCGCCAGGTCCCAGTCAGATGTACCGGCGCTGCTAGCGGCGCTCGCCGTCGTTGTGCTGATCGGCGTCGCGGTTGACTACCTCGTCTTCGGTCAGATGGACCGAGCCGTGCGCCGCCGACGAGGCTTGCTCAACTAACGTTCGATACGGAACAAGATCCGAACGTGCGTGTGGAACTCGCTGATCTTGCCGTCCTCGACCTTGGCGCTGGTCTCGAGGATATCCATGCTCTCGATCCCGCGGATGGTCTTGGAGGCTTCGGCGAGGGCCTGCTCGGCCGCCTCCCGCCATGACTCGCTCGACACACCGACGAGGTCGATCGTCTTGATAACCGCCATCATGCTCTCCCTTCGTAAACGTCGATGAAGCGACGATAGTTGTCGCCGATCTTGGCTGCTGCTGCTTCTCGCCCCAGCGAACCCTCGACGAAAGCCTTCAGCGGATCCCACCAGATGGATCTTCCGATCGCGAAGCCGATGTAGCCGGGGACGCCGGCTCCGGCCTTCAGCCAGCGATCTACCGCTGCATCATCGGCCCCTCGGCCCAGGACGACGCAAGCCACGCCGTCGCGACCGCCGATCCTGCACTGCTCGGAGATGGCCTCGCAGTCCTCCCGGCGATCCAGGCCCTCGATCTTCCAGATGTCGGGCTCGACACCGGCCTCCTGCAACTCTGCGATCGCGACGCGCATCAGATCGGGGCGAAGCTCGGCGTCGTAGCGGACGGTGTCGCCGCCGACGGCGTCGAGCTGACGCTGTTCCGGGGGAAGCAGCAGCTCGAAGAGGAACTTTCGGCCGGTGCGGTGGAGGGACTCGGACAGCTCTCGCAGCTTCAGGGCTTGACGGGCATTGAGGGCACCGTCGCCCTCTGGGTTGAATCTGACGAGCGCTTTGACGAAGTCGGGGTCGAAGGCCTCGATGTGCGCCAAGTGGTCAGAGCCGTATTCGAAGTCGAACTCGGCCTGGCTGGACTTCTCGCAGGGCATCGAGACCGACACTCCTTCGGCCTTCGCGGTCCGAGCGACATGGGCCCCGAACCGCTCGTCCACCAATACACCCGCGGCCGCGCGGTCGGCACCCGCGGAAAGTGCTGCCAGGAGCCCCTCGTAGATGACTGTCTTGGCCTCGAGGATCTGGGCGGTCTGCTCGGGGGTCGGCTCGCCCTCCAGGCCTAAGAACTTCTTCTGGAACGAACCTCTGTGATCGAAGGCCAGGATGTAGAGCTTGCCGTCGTAGCCGAGGGTCATGGGTTCCTTCGGGTCGGGTGCGACCCGGATGCTATCTGGTCGGGCAGCTAGGCTCCCGGGTCGAGATGTCGGAGCGCGAACGCATAGGAGGAGCCAAGGCGAGCTGGTCGCTGCTGCGCCGCAACCGCGACTTCCGGCTCGTCTACCTCGGATCGGTGATCTCGCTCGGCGGGGATTGGTTCCTGCTGGTCGCCCTCTTCGGACTGGTGCTCGACCTGACCGACTCCTCGCTGGCGGTTGCCTTGCTGATCGCCGCCCAGGACCTGGTGTTCTTCGTCGCTTCGCCGGTAGCCGGGGTTCTGGCCGACCGCATGGACCGGCGGATCCTCATGGTCGGGGCCGACATCGCGCGCGCGGTGATTTGCCTCGGATTCCTGTTCGTAAGGACCGAGGAGTTCGTGTGGGTCCTGTATCCGTTGCTCGGACTGATGGCGCTCTTCAGCGCGGCGTTCGAACCGGCATCCCTCGCGGCTCTGCCCAACCTCGTCGAGGAAGAGGACCTACCCATCGCGAATGCGATGTCCGGCTCGATCTGGGGAACGATGCTGGCGGTCGGGGCAGCCCTCGGAGGGATCGTCAGCGGCTTGCTCGGGCACGAGGCGGCGATCGGGGTGAACGCGCTCTCTTTCGTCGCCTCTGCCTGGCTCGTCCTTCGGATAAGGCGATCCTTCTCCGCGGTGCGCGAGGCGCGCGAACACCAAAGACTCGGACCCGCCGCGGCCGAGACCCTGCGGTACGCCCGGCGCGACCACAGGGTGCTGGCCTTACTCGCGGTTAAGTTCGGTTTCGGGGTCGCGGGTGGCGTGCTGGTCATCATCCCGCTACTGGCCAAGCGCGTTTTCGACGGAGGTGACATGGCCATCGGCATGCTGCTGGCAGCCAGAGGTGTCGGCGCGATGATCGGCCCCTTCGCCGGCAGGGCATGGCTCGGCCCGAAAGACCGACGCCTCTTCCTCGTGATCGGCGTAGCGCTGGCGATCTTCGGGGTCGGTTACGCGGTCCTTGGCCTCGTTCCATCTTTGCTGCTCGCGATGCCGGCCGTCGCGCTGGCACATATCGGCGGAGGAGCTCAGTGGACCCTTTCCTCCTACGGCTTGCAGAAGATCGTGCCCGACCATATCCGAGGAAGGATCTTCGCCTTCGACGGGATGCTGGTGACTTTGACGTTCGGTTCTTCGGCCATCCTGGCGGGCTGGCTGGCAGAGCGATTCGGAGCTCAGCACACCGCGATCGGGATGGGCGGGGTTGCGGGCGTCTGGGCACTGGCCTGGACCTGGCTGACCACCGACGTGAGGCGGGCGACCCTGATCGAAGGCTGCGGCGCGGTTCCCGAGGAGGCGTTCGAGGGACCGGGCGCGTAGCGCCCGGCCCCTCTCGCGTGGTGCGTCTAGCCGGCGGGCGGCGCCGGCGGAGCCGGCGGCGCAGATCCCGCGGCGGGGGTCGCGGGCGATTCGGCCGGAGGGGTCATCCCAGGAACCGCGGGACCGCCGCCGAACGAGACGGCCGGACCGGTTCCACTGAAGTTCACCTGAGGAGCACCGGCTTCGCGCAGAGCCTCGTCCACCTCGAAGAACTGCTCCTCGACGAAGTGGAACATCTTGGCAACGAGGGTCGAGGGGAACTGCTGCACGCGCCGGTTGTAGTCGCGAACGTTCGAGTTGTAGAAGCGGCGCGCGGTCTGCAGCCGGTCCTCGGTGTTGGCCAGCTCGGCCTGCAGGGCGAGGAAGTTCTGGTTCGCCTTCAGGTCCGGGTAGTTCTCGGCGACCGCGAACAGCTGGCGCATGGCTGCGACGAACGGACCCTCAGCGGCCGCCTGCTCGGCCGGCGAGCCGGTAGCGGCAGTGGCCATCGCGCGAGCCTTCGTGACGTTCTCGAAGACCTCCTTCTCGTGGGAGGCGTACCCCTTGACCGTCTCCACTACGTTCGGGATCAGGTCGTACCGGCGCCTGAGTTCGGTGTCTATGTTCGCCCAGGCGTCCTTGATCAGGTTCTTCTGAGAGACGAACCGGTTGTAGGAAACGATCACCCCGAGGGCGATGAGAACTATCAGTCCGAGCACGATCAGGACAGGTTCCACGGCTAGATCCTTTCTGGCGTCACAGGCGTCAAGCTTAGCCCGCCTTCGGATAAAGGGAGAAGACGACCTTGGGCACCTGATCCACGAAGGCCTTCATGGTGCCCATCAAGGGGATGATCGCGACCGGATCGATCTTCTTGCATGCCACCAACATCCGGTCCGTGGCCACCTCGAAAGAGTACCCCTGGCCGTGGAGCATCAGGAAGTCGATCATCCGCGCGTCGACGAAATCGTTCGCGAACTTCTTGTCCTGGCACTTGATGTTGTACTTCTTGTTGAACTCCTCGTTCTCGAACTCGATGTCGCGGAAGGAGAGGTGGTCGGCCATCCGCGTGAAGAAGTTCTCATGGTCGATCGTCAGGTGCGAGCACATCACGGCGATCGGGGCCAGCGCACAATCGAACCGGTAGTACGTCCGGGAGCGGTTCCCCTTCGAATCCGTGCTCTCCTCGTAGTACCAGTAGTCGAATACGCGGGTCTCCATACCGTTCCAAGTTCCCCAGATCACGTTCTCGACCCCGCGGCCCTCACCTTTGCCGAAGAGCGCGAAGGGCTCGGCAAGAGTGTTGAAAGGGTCTGTGATCGCGTACTGGAATCCCAGTTGCTTGGCCATCGAGGCGAACGCCAGGCGCCGCTTCTTCTTCGCCAGGTAGGCGAAGTAGGCCACCGCTCCGGCGACGACCGCGAACAGCACGAATATCCATAGTGGTCCCATGTCAGTCGGTATCGGTACCCCGGACCGAAGGAGAAGGCAAGGACCCCCCGTAGAGGGACCGCGCAGCTCGAGGGATACGCGCGATGAATCCATCCAGGGGCTCGAACAGTGACGGCAGGCGCACCGCGTCGAGATTCTCCGAATACGCGATCACCCTTCCGCCGGCCGCTTCGAAGGAGAAGCTTCCCGGTAGCTCAAGCAACCACATCATCAGCTGCTGGTCGACCAGAGCGTTTGCAGCGCGAGCGTCTTCGGTCCAGACGCGGTAACGCTCATCGAACTCGACCGATTCGAAACCGACCTTCTGGAGGCCGTAGTAGGGAGCCAAACCCTCCGCGCCTCGTTCGATCACCAAGGTAGGCAGCCACAGCATGATCCCCGCGAAAGCACATGTGAACGTCCTGCTTTTCGCGTAGGCCGCTTCGGGAATGACCAGGCAGTCGAAGGCAATCCGGGGTTCATGCTCGGAGCGTCCAGAAACGAGATTGGACAGCATCCTCGATTCTCCCGCCATGGAGAGCATCGGGATGAGCGAGGCAGAATGCGGCAGCGCGAACCGCCGAGTGAACTGAAGATCCATCGAGCGGGCGCTGCGACTCATCGCTCGTCGGCGTCCGATCGAGGGCATCATCGAGCTGACCACATAGAGGGCTCCGGCGCAGAGCGCGATCAAGATCGTGAACGCGATCACTTTTCCGGGAAGGCCGCGATCGTCCGCTTCGGCCGCCATCGTTGGCAACGTCGTGATCACCGCGGCGATCGCCACCAACGGCAGGACCGACCAGGCCCCCTGGCGGATCATCGATGCGCCGATCGACGTTCGCCACCAGTTCATGTCTTCGACCTCTCGAAGTTAGCCCTGGTCATGCCGTACATCACGTAGTCGTGGGGACCGTCGGGTTCGGGCCAGAAGCCTCGCATGATGCCCTCTTCGGAGAACCCGAGTTTGAGCGCCGCTCCGCGCATGCCGGCATTGGTCACGTCGGTCGACAGTTGCACGCGATGGGCTTCGCACTGTTCGAACAGGTGAGCGATGAAGAGCTGGATCGCCTCGCTGCCGTAGCCCTTGCGCCGGTCGACCTCGTCGAACAGGGAGATGCCGACGTCGAAGACACCCCGCGGAGTGCCGGCGCGGAAGGCTTGGATATCGCCCACTAGCCGGCCACCGGCTTCGATTCCCAGGAGGAACTCCCGCTCCGTCATCTCACCGGAAGTGCGGATCCTTTCGCGCAGATTCTCACGGACGACAGCTTCGCTACGACCCTCGGTTTCGAACTCCATCGCTGCGGCAACGACCTTGTCGAGGTCTCCCTTCTGCAGGGGACGCAGACGGACCCTGCCGCCTTCGATGACGGTGGTCACCTGTTCATCCGGCCGTGCCAGGGCGCGACGAAGACGCTGCGCAAGGGAACGATCTCCGCCGTCGGCTCGCGGCGCGGCTCTGGCCGGTCCAGTTCGGCTTGCAACTCATCCATCTTGCGCTGCAAGGCTTCCAGCTCGGCCTGCATCTCCATGATGAGCTTGACGCCTGCCAGGTTGATCCCGCGTTGCTGTGTGTAGTCCTGGATCTGCTGCAGCAACTCGATGTCGCGCTCGGAGTACCTGCGCGTATTGCCCGAGGTCCTCTTCGGCTGGAGCAGCCCCTTGCGCTCGTAGATGCGAAGCGTCTGCGGGTGCACCCCCGCCAGCTCGGCCGCCACACTGATCACGTACACAGCTCTTTCGTCCGTCATGACCGGCTCACCCCTTCTCGACGCCGAGTCCGGCGCGTGGGTCGTCCTTGCTCGCTTCCTGGAGTCGCTTCACCAGGTCTTTCTCTTCACGTCCGAGCTTCGCCGGCACGTCGATGCGCACGGTGACCAGGAGGTCGCCGTGGCCGCCGCGTTTCGGAGCGCCCTTGCCCTTGACCCTGAAGGTCTTGCCACCGGGAGTTCCGGCGGGCACCTTCAGCGTTACCGGGCCGTTGAGTGTCGGCACCTTCACGTTCGCGCCGAGAGCCGCTTCGGGGAAGGTGACCGGCAACTCGACCGTCAGGTCGTCACCCTTGCGGCCGAAGAAGCGATGGGCTCCCACGGAGACACGAACGTATAGATCGCCGGCCTGGCCTCCGGTTGGGCCGGATTCGCCGCGGCCGCCGAGCCGGATCCGGGAGCCGTCCTTCACTCCGGCGGGGATCTTCACCGAGAACTTCCGCGTGCGTTTCTCGGCGCCCGTGCCGCGGCAGGTCGTGCAGGGAGTTTGGATGATCCGGCCCGAGCCCCCGCAGGAGGGGCACGGCTGGGCCATCGAGAAGAGCCCTTGATTCACGCTGATCTGTCCCCGTCCGGCGCACTGCTGGCAGGTGATCGGCGTCGTACCCGGCTCGGCGCCCGAGCCGTGACAACGCGAACACTGGGCGGGACCAGAGATCTTGACCGGCACGTTCGTTCCGGTCATCGCCTCGTCGAAGGAGACCTTCACCTCGGTCTCAAGGTCGGCGCCGCGTTGCGGGCGCGAAGCCCGGCCGCGACCGCCGCCGCCGCCGAACATGCTGAAGATGTCTCCGATGTCGAAGTCGGCCGCCTCGTAACGGAAGCCGCCTCCCGGGCCGGGGCGTCCGCCGCCGCCGGGTCCGAATCCGCTCGCGCCCATGTCCCGAACCTGGTCGTAGCTTTTGCGCTTATCCGCGTCGCCAACGACGTCGTAGGCGGCCGAGATCTCTTTGAAGCGGTCCTCGGATGCCTTGTTGCCCTCGTTCGCATCGGGGTGGTGCTCCTGCGCGAGTTTGCGATAGGCCTTCTTGATCTCGGCGGCCGTGGCGTTCTTGGCCACGGCGAGCACCTTGTAGTAGTCCTTCTCGAACCACTCCCGGCGGACATCCTCGGGCATGGTCAGTCCTTGGTCACGCGGACGCCGGCCGGGCGGATGACGCGACCTTTCAACGTGTATCCGGATCTAAGGACATCGGCCACGACCGGTTCGGAGTCTCCCTCGCCGGTCTGCATGAGCGCCTCGTGAAGCTGAGGATCGAACGGCGCACCCTGCGCCGCGATCTTCTCCAGACCCTCCGAGGCCAGGGCATCGGCCAGTTTCGCGTAGACCAGCTCGACCCCGTGCAGGAACCTGTCGAAGTCCGGGTGGTCGGCGGCGGACATGAGCGCGAGCTCGAAGTCATCGATCACGTCGAGCAGCCGGCGGACGAAAGGCTCGACGGCGAACTCGATGGCGTGCGTCTGCTCTTTCACCACGCGCTTGCGATAGTTGTCGAACTCGGCCTGAAGGCGCCTGAGGTGATCGAGGTACTCAGCCGCCTGCAATCGCGCGCGCTCGAGCTCGTCATCACGCTGCGGCGGCGCCCCGGCCTCCTCGGCCGGAGCGGCGTCCGCGTTAACGCGACGCTTGTCGGTGACCTTCACACGCGGTCGGTGCGCTTCCTCGCGCTCCTCGGTCATGCGCCCCCCTCATCGACGATCTCGCCCTCGACGACGTCGCTCTCGGACTCGGCGGGCTGCTCGGACTCGCCCGTCTCGGCGGACGTCGCCTGGGCCTGCTGGTACATAGCGGTTCCGATCCGCTGGAAGACCTGCATGGTGGCGTCGGTAGCGGACCGGATCTTCTCTGCGTCTGCGTCCTCTCCCTTCAGCACCTCCTTCAGCTCGTCGTTCCTGGCAGTGAGCTCTGTCCTGTCGCCCTCGGGGACCTTCTCGCCCCACTCCTGCATGGACTTGTCGACCGTATATGTGAGCTGGTCGGCCGCGTTACGGGCCTCTGCGGACTCGCGCCGGGAGTGATCCTCGGCCGCGAACTTCTCGGCGTCGGCCATCATCCGGTCGATCTCGTCCTTGGAAAGGCCCGTCCCGCCCGTGATCGTCATAGCCTGCTCCTTACCGGTGGCAAGGTCCTTGGCGCTGACGTTCACGATGCCGTTGGCGTCGATGTCGAAAGCGACCTCGATCTGCGGAACGTTGCGCGGCGCGGGCGGGATCCCCATCAGGTGGAACCGTCCGAGCGATCTCATGGCCGGCGAGTAGGTCGTCTCGGCCTCGCCCTGAAGGACGTGGATCTCGACCGTTGTCTGGTTGTCGTCTGCGGTCGTGAAGATCTCGGACTTGCGGATCGGGATAGTTGTGTTGCGCTCGATCATCCGCTGGAAGAGGCCGCCCTTGGTCTCGACGCCCAGCGTCAGCGGGGTGACATCCAGCAGCAAGATGTCCTTCACGTCGCCCTTGAGAACACCGGCCTGGATCGAGGCGCCGACGGCGACGACCTCGTCGGGGTTGACCCCTTTATGCGGATCCTTGCCGCCGGTGATCTTCTTGACCAGTTCCTGGATCATCGGCATGCGGGTCGAACCGCCGACGAGGATCACGTGATCGATCGCGCTCGCATCCTTGCCCCAGTCCTTGATGGCCTGCTCGAACGGAGTCTTGCAACGCTGGACAAGGTCCTCGGTCATGCGCTCGAACTCGGCGCGAGTGAGCTTCATATCCAGGTGCAGCGGGCCTTCGGCGGTCGCTGTGACGAAGGGCAGGTTGATCGAGGTCTCAGCCACTTGACTCAGTTCGACCTTGGCCTTCTCCGCGGCCTCCTTCAGCCGCTGCAGCGCCATGCGGTCGGCGGCAAGATCCACACCGTGGGAGTTCTTGAACTCCTTGGTGATCCACTCGATGACGCGTTGATCCCAATCATCGCCTCCGAGCTGAGTGTCGCCATGGGTGGCCTTGACCTCGAAGACCCCCTCGCCGATCTCGAGCAGAGATACGTCGAAGGTTCCACCACCCAGGTCGAAGACCAAGATGGTCTGGTCGCTCGACTTGTCCAGACCGTAGGCCAGGGCTGCGGCGGTCGGCTCGTTGATGATGCGCAGGACCTCGAGCCCGGCGATGGTGCCGGCTTCCTTGGTGGCCTGACGCTGAGCATCGTCGAAGTAGGCCGGAACGGTGACGACCGCCTGAGTGACGACGTCACCGAGATAGGCCTCGGCGTCCCGCTTGAGCTTGCCGAGGATCTGGGCAGAGACTTCCTGGGGGGTCCACTTCTTGCCGTCGATGACGACGTCCCAGCCCTTGGCGCCCATGTGACGCTTGACGGAGCGGACGGTCCGGTCCGGGTTGGTGATGGCCTG
>JANPEZ010000097.1:0-65522 GCA_031423155.1 Actinomycetes bacterium | reverse complement strand
CGCGCGTTCGCTTGGCGCCCGGGGCTGCTTCTGCCGGAGAAGCGGCTGCACCTCGTGCCTGTACCCGTGACCATCCCGGCCGGCCGGTGGCGCGAAACGACCGTGCGGATCCGCCACCTCGCGAGCCTGACGCCGGCTGCTCGCGAGGCGCGGGCCGAGAAGTACCGCGAGGCCGACCCCGAGCGCGAGTTCCAAGACGACTACGAGGGGCTTCTGCAGCCGCCGGGGTCGCCGCGCCCATGGGTGCCTCGGCCCGCGGGCCTGCCGGTGCTCTCACCTGAACCGGACGCCGGAGGGGAAGAGGACTTCGATCCGGATGCGCCAGTGCTATCGGCCATCGTGATCGCGCGCGATGACGCCGGCCGCATCGAGCGCGTGGTTCGGTCGGTGATCTCGCAGGAGACGCCCGAGCCTTTCGAGACCATCGTCGTGGTGAGCGGAAGCCCGGAGACGGCCGATGTGGTCCGCCGGACCTTCCCCGACGTCACTCTGGTGGAACTGCCCGACCCGGTGTTCCCGGGTGCGGCTCGCAACGCCGGACTCGCGCTGGCGCGCGGGGACTTCGTCTCGTTCCCCGGCTCACACATCGAACTTCCGCAGGGCAGCCTCGCGGCGCGCATCCGCGCGCACGAACGCGGTTTCCCGATGGTCACCGGTTCCACGCTCAACGCGACGCGGACGAGAGCGGGATGGGCCGCGTACTTCCTAGATCACTCGAGCGCGCTGCCAGGGCGTCCGTCGATGCAGCTGGAAGGACCACCGGTCCACTGCTCCTACGAGCGCGAGATCCTGGAGAAGGTAGGCGGGTTCCCCGAGGATCTGCGCGCCGGTGAGGACACGGTCGTCAACCACGCGCTGGCGCGGCTCGGCTATCAGGCGTTCCGCGCGGCGGACGTGATCATCGTGCATGCGAATCCGTGCCGGACCGCCAGAGCCCTTGCGCGGCATCACTTCTCCAGAGGGCGCGGGTTCGGGCGCATCTTGATCGACGCCGCTCCCGCCGGCGAGCGCGTGATCGGCTGGGACAACGTTCGCAGGCACCTGCTCGGCTATCTGCCCCGACGGATCGGCAGCACGAGCGCGAACGTCAACGCCTGGGGAGGACCGCAACTGCGCGCGGCCTACCGCCGCGTCCTGCCTCTCGTCTGGTTGGGCGCGATCGCAGCTTGGGCCGGAACCTGGTTCGAACTGCTCAGGGGACCGCGACGCGGCGGCTAGGTGACGGTGATCTTCCTCACCGGCGACCACCCGCTCGCCACGCCCGTCGAGATGTTCCGCGCGCGAACCCGGAAGGAGTGGATCCCCTTAACCGTGGGAGTGAAAGTCCCCCCCCGGTTAGTCGTGCCGGTTATCCAGTTCCTCCACCGCGTTGCGGAAGGGCCCTTCTTCTGCACGTCGAACGAGTAGTCGCCGCCCGAGATGGTCGACCATCCGAATTCGAAGACAGTGGTCAGCGGGCCGGTCTTCGGGGCGGCCCACATCGGAACCCTCACGGTTCCGCTCATCGGATCGCCGGGGTGCGAGGCCTCCGCGCAGTGGTAGTAGAAAGTCCCCGAGTACGACATCGCCCGGTCGTAGACGTTCCACTCGGCCTTGAATCCCGAGTCGATGACACCGGTGGGATCAGTGACGCTATGGGTGTAGCTGCTGCCCTGGAACCCCCACCCGACCGTTTCACCGACCAATGCGATCTTCAGTGGAGTCGGTACATAGCTGAAGTCGAACACGCCCACGTAGTAGGAGGCGGCGGCCGCAGCGGCAGGATCTGCCTTCAGCAGGTCGGCGTAGGCGATGGCGATCGGAAGCGCTATCCCGAAACCGATCAGCCGACGGAGGAATACCCGGCGCCCTATCTGACCCTCCAGGTAACGCTGGGCGAGTTGCTGACGCTCCACTGTTCCTCCCTAGGTGCACCGGACCCGCGGAGTCTACCCCTGTTCGCCGGAGAACGGATACCCTCTGCCGGATGCGCGAGGGACTCGGAGCCGTAGTAGAGGAAGCCGGCGGGCCTGTCAGGGTCGAGGCGATACTGATCGACGACCCAGGGCCGGGCGAGGTGCTCGTGCGGATCGCCGCGAGCGGCGTCTGCCACAGCGATCACTGGGCGGTTGAGAACGGCAACTGGGGAGTGCCTTTCCCGATGCTGCTCGGTCACGAGGGAGCCGGACACGTTGAAGCCGTCGGC
Organism: Actinomycetes bacterium; assembly: GCA_031423155.1. GTDB lineage: Bacteria > Actinomycetota > UBA4738 > UBA4738 > HRBIN12 > JANPEZ01. The sequence goes on along the minus strand of JANPEZ010000097.1, from coordinate 63,337 downwards.
TCGGGAGTTACCGATCTCGCGCCCGGCGATCCGGTTCTTCTCGCATGGGGAGTTCCATGTGGAAGCTGCCGCCCCTGCCTTCGCGGAGAACCGCGTTCCTGCTCCCACGCCTGGGAACAACCTCCGCGCGTCCGGGTTGCCCGCACGGGCGCGACGCTTGCCGGCACACTTTCCCTCGGAAGCCTTGCGACGCATACGGTCGTGAACGCCGCGCAGGCGTTGAAGCTCCCGGCCGAGGCCGACCTCTCGCGCGTCTGTCTGATCGGGTGCGGCGTGTCGACCGGGGTCGGGGCAGTCGTCAACACGGCGAAGGTTTGGCCGGGCGCTCGCATAGCGGTCATAGGACTAGGAGGGATCGGTCTCGCCGCGATCCAGGCGGCGCGCATCGCGGGTGCCGGGATGATCGTGGCGGTAGACCTAGTGGCGGCCAAGCTCGACTGGGCGAAGTCAGTCGGGGCGACCCATGTCGTTGATGCCTCGACGGCAGACGCGGTCACAACCGTAAGGGCGCTCACCGACGGGGAGGGCCTCGACGTCGCGATCGAAGCGACGGGCGTTGCGGCCGTCGTTAGTCAAGCCGTCCAGATGCTGGACCGAGGCGGCATCGCGGTGGCCATCGGCGTTCCTCCCGCCGAAGCCGAGGTGCGGCTCCTCTGGAGCGGCGGTGAGGGCGCCGCCTATCCGAACAAGGCCTCGCTCCTGATCACCGACGGCGGCGACGCGCTGGTCGAAGACTTCCAGCGCTGGGTCGACTGGGCCATCGAAGGTTCCCTCGACCTCGACGCGATGGTCAGCCGCGAGGGCCGCCTGACCGATGAAGACATAGCCGAATCGTTCCGTGCGATGCTCGCCGGCGAGGTCGTACGAACCGTCATCAGACCCTGACGAAGCCCGGTCGGTCACTCGCGGTCGAGACGCCTCATCCAAGCAGTTCTGAGATGAAGTCGGCGAAAGTGCTGAGGTAGAGATCGATATCGTCGTTCGTCGCCTGGATCGAGACGACGGGGCCGCACCACCATCCGAACTCCCAGATCCCGCGGTTCGCCATGAAGACCCTCTGAAGGTGGCGGACCGCCGGGATGTCACGCTCGCCCGCCTCAACGTTGTTACGCGGAACGTCGGGAGAGAAACGGAACCCCGCGCGGTTGCCGAGTTGATACGCGTTCCAGTCCACGCCCGCATCCTCGAAAACGGACCGCATGCCGATCATCAGTCGCTCTGCGAGCCGCTGGGTGCGCCCATGATTCTCCGGTGTCCACACTTCGGTGAGCGCGGCTCGGGTAGCCGCCATCGACAGAGCGTTTCCGAACATGGTTCCCCCGATGGCCGGCTCATCGACCACCTCGCCGGATACCTCGTACGGCTCGTATTCGCGATCGATCAGCCCGGCGATCTCCTCACTCATTCCGTAAACGGACGTGGGGATGCCGCCACCGAGCGCCTTGCCGAGAACCACGAAGTCGGGCTCGAGCGCCCATTCGCGCACGAGCCCCCCGTATGCGCATGGGAGTGTCTGCGTCTCGTCGATGAGGAGCAGCGTTCCCACGTCCCGTGTGATGCGGCGAAGCTCCGAGTGGAAGGCTAAGGACGGGAACACGACGCCGGAGTTGGTGAGCGCCGGCTCCGCTATCAGGAGGGCAACGTCGCCCCCGCGCAGGACCCGCTCGGCACTCTCGAGATCGTTCCAGTCGACCACGACCGTCCGCGCGATATCGGTGCCCGTGATGCCCAGGTACTCGGGGGTCGCTCCCTCGTCTCCGGCGATCGCCAGAAGTTCGCCCAGGTGACCGTGGTACTTGCCCTCGAAGACCAAGAGACGATCGCGGCCGGTCGCGATGCGAGCCAAGCGGATCACGTCGGTGATGGACTGCGTAGAGGACAACGCGAACTGCCACTTCGGCAGCCCCCATCGCTCTGCCAAGGCTTCCGACACGACGATCGCGTCTTCGGTCGGAAGCCCGAACTGGACGCCATTCTGGAGACGTTGAACCGCCGCCGCAACGACCGCCGGATGCGTATGCCCGGCTGAGGCGACCGTGATGTTCAGATACATGTCGAGATAGCGGTGTCCGTCCACGTCGGTGAAGTACGCGCCCTCGGCGGTGTCGACGAACAGCGGCGGGTGATCGAAGAGGAAATCCATCCACGACATGGGGACGCCGAGCGGCATCGAGCGGCGAGCCCGCTCAAGCAGCGCCGCCGAGAGGGGCCGGGCCGACAGGAAGACCTCGTCCTCTCGCCGCTTGAGGGCTTCGACTCGCGTGGGGTCCACCCGTGGATCCATCGCCGGAACGTTCTCATGTCTGAGACTGCGGTGCCAGCGATGCTCTATCCTTGGCTCTATGACCACGTCCGTACTCGTACTCGGTGCAGGTTTCGGAGGCCTGGAGCTTTCCTCGAGGCTCTCCGAGGAGCTCGGCGACCTGGTCGACATCACCCTCGTCGACAAGGCCGACTCATTCGTCTTCGGATTCTCCAAGCTGGATCTCATGTTCGGTCGCAGGTCCGTAGACGAGATCCGGATCCCCTACGCGGAGATGACGACTCCCCGAGTGCGTCTGCGCCAGGAGACGATCGTCTCGATCGATCCCGAGTCCCGAAGCGTGACCACCGACCTGGACACCTATCGGGCCGACGTGATGGTCATCGCCCTGGGCGCCGACTACGACCTGGCGGCGACACCCGGTCTGTCCGAAACGGGCAACGAGTTCTACACCGTCGCCGGCGCGGAGCGGCTGGGGGAGATCCTTCGATCCTTCGCGAGCGGCACCGCGATCGTCGGGGTCTGCGGAGCGCCCTTCAAGTGCCCGCCGGCGCCGAGTGAGGCCGCGCTCCTCCTCGACGAGTACCTGCGCGAGCGGGGGGTGCGCGAGGACGTGAGCATCAAGGTCGTCATGCCCTTCGGAAAGCCGATCCCGCCTTCGCCCGAGACCTCGGCTGCGATCTTGACCGCTTTCGCGGCGAAAGGCATCGAGTTCGTTCCCGACCACCTGGTCGCCTCGCTCGATCCATCTACGAACGAGGCGGTGCTGGACGACGGACAGCGCCTCGGCTTCGACGTGTTCCTGGGCGTCCCGGTCCACGTGGCCCCGCCGGTGGTTCTCGAGTCTGGCTTGACCGAAAGCGGCTGGATCCCGGTCGATCCCTCGACCCTGGCGACGCGCTACCCGGACGTCTACGCGGTGGGCGACGTCACGAGCGTGGGTACGGCGAAGGCCGGCGTCTTCTCCGAGGGCGCAGCCCGAGTGGTCGCCGACCAACTGATCGCGCGCGTCCGCGAACAGGGGGAACCCCCCGGCTACGACGGCACGGCCTCCTGCTACGTGGAGATGGGCGGACACGAGGTCGCGCGCGTGGACGTGGACTTCTTCGCCGAACCCGGCCACCCCCATGGCACCTACTACCCCCCCTCCCCACAGACCGCCGACGAGAAGGCCAGCTTCGCCTCGACCCGGCGCCGCCGCTGGTTCGGGGCCTCCTGATGGAACTCAGCGCCTTCAGCTCGATCGCCAACGGACTGGACCATCCCGAGGGAGTCGCCTGGGGATCCGACGGGAGTCTGTACGCCGGCGGAGAAGCCGGTCAGATCTACCGGATAGAGCCGGGCGGCGAGGTTCAAGAGCTCGCCTCCACGGGCGGATTCATGTACGGGATCACGCTCGCCGCCGACGGAACCGTGTTCGCATGCGACTACGGAAATGCTGCGGTGCAACGGGTATCAGCGAAAGGCGAGATCACAACTTGGTCTACGGGAACGCCCGAGCATCCGCTGCGCGTGCCGAACTTCTCCGCGTTCGATGGTGCCGGGAACCTCTACGTGACCGACTCGGGCGACTGGGGCTCCGACGACGGGCTCATCTTCCGCGTAACGCCGGAAGGACGAACCGACGTCTGGAGCCAGGCCGTTCCCGCCTTCCCCAACGGGTGCTGCCTGAACGCCGAGGGAGATGCCCTGCTGGTCGTCGAGTCGCGAGCGCGCCGCTTGGTTCGCGTCCCGATAGAAGGAGGCCCTCCGACCGTCGTGGCGGACCTGACCGGAACCCAGCCCGACGGCGTGGCGCTTGCCAGCGACGGAACGATACTCGTCGGTTGCTACCGGCCCGACCGCATCTGGCGGGTCGACCCCGACGGCAAGAAGTCGGTCCTGGTGGAGGACCCCGACGGGGTGGTCCTCAACCAGCCCGCCAACATCGCGTTTTGCGGACCGGCGCTCGACAAGATCGTCGTCTCGAGCCTGGGCGGATGGTCGCTTCAGAGCGCCGACGCCGGCCTGACCGGCCTGGCTCTTCGGATGCCCAAGATCTGAATCCCGCGCCGCTCAGCTCGCAGCGAGCTGCCTTAGGCCCTTGGCGAAAGACTCCCTCGACGTGCCGAGACGGGCGAAGAACTCCCGGTCGCTGGCCTCCACCGACCTGACCGCGCTGTTGGCCAGCGCCGCCCCAGTTCCGGTCCCTCGTGTTCTCCAGTTTTGGACCCCCCATAACTCCAAGATTGGTCCCCTTTCTGCTATCTTGAGGCGATGGAGGCAGGCGCCCTGGTCCCCCGCTCAGCTACCGACCTAGCTGTCGAGATGCTCAGCGAATCTCGAGCCGTCGCTCTCATTGGGCCTCGGCAATCCGGAAAGAGCACGCTGGCGAAACACCTCCTCGCCCCGCGGTGGCGGGCCACGTATCTGACCCTTGATGACGCGGGAACCAGGCATGCTGCCCTGGACGACCCCACCAACTTCATAGCTCGAGTGAGTGGCCCCACGATCATCGACGAGATCCAGCGGGCGCCGGACCTGATGCTCGCCATGAAGATCCGACTGGACCAGGACAACACCCCCGGCCAGTTCCTCATCGCGGGATCCGCCAACCTAACGCAGATCAGAACCGTGAAAGACGCCCTCCCCGGCCGAGTGCTGTACCTCGACATATGGCCCCTCTCTCAGGCCGAGATCGAAGGCTGGTCTCATGGCGCAGTGGATCAGCTCATGGATGGCGTGATCCCTACGATCGAGCAAGCCCCCATCGGACCTTCCTCGTATCTGGATCGTTTCGCGCGCGGAGGATTTCCTGGTCTCCTTGGCCGCTCATCACGCGTTCGTAGACAGTTCTTCGACAGCTATCTTGACTCGATCGTCGAGCGCGACATCCCGGATCTCGCAGCGCTCCGCTCGCTGGATGGTCCAGCGCGCATCCTGCGCCTCGTCGCAACACGATCTGCCGGATTGCTCAACGTGGCCTCGCTGGCGCGGGATCTGCACATGGACAACAAGACCGTCGATCACCATCTGAGGATCCTGCGAGATCTGATGTTGGTCCGCCTGCATCAACCATGGTTCGCCAATCTTGGGTCTCGCGAGAGCAAGTCGCCAAAGGTCTACATCACCGATCCCGGACTGCTTGCCGCACTCGCCGGCGCGGATCCTATAGGCATCCAGCGGAACTCCAACCTGTTGGGGTCGTTCCTTGAGACCGCCGTCTGCATGGAGATCGTTCGCTTAGCGGCAACGGCGGCCACCCACATCGAGACCTTCCACTATCGAGACAAGAAGCAGCGGGAAGTGGACATCGTGCTTGAACGGTCCGACGGCACCATCGTGTGCATAGAAGTGAAGGCAGGCGCCACGGCCCTTTCCAGCGACTTTCGGAGCCTGCGCTACCTCCGTGATGGCGTAGGAGACAAGTTCGCCGCAGGGATCGTCCTGCACTGTGGAGAGAGAACCCTTCCCTTCGGCGACCGACTCGCCGCCGTTCCCATATCGGCCCTCTGGACCCCTTCGCGCCCTTAAACTCTCCGTGCAGTTCTGAGGCCCTCGTGGCCCTCGTAGCTCAGTGGATAGAGCACCGGTTTCCTAAACGCCATGTCCGGCCTGATGGGGGATCAGCGGGGCGGTGCGGGCGCATCGGTGGGCCCGATGCATGAGAATCGTGCGCGACATTATCGATCTCGCAGATCATGCGGAACTCACTCTGTCTACCGAGCGCACAGCTTCGAACTCGCCGAGAGAAGGTCTGCCCGCGCGCGGGGAGCAGGTGTTCCTGCGAACCGACCCCCGATGGTTCGATCTTCGGCTAGCGCCAGCCGATCGAGACGACCTCGACCGGCTCAGTGATCCCTTTCAGGGTCACCGAACGGGGCTCGGAGGTCCTGAGCCCGTCGAGGCCCTTAAGCGTATCGACGCTCACGAGGATCTCGCTGCCATCGGCGAGGGCGGCGATCCGCGCAGCTGCGTGTACACCACGTCCGGTGAACATGCCACCCGATCTCGTGGCCTCCGTGGCGTGCACGCCGATCCGGATCTGCGGAGCGAACCCGTGCTCATGCCGGTGTTCGGCCAAGCGCCGCTGGACCTGCGCCGCGCAGTCAACCGCCGATCTTGGATCGGGGAAGGCCACGAAGAACCCGTCGCCAGCGTGATCGAGCTCCTCGCCTCCATGTTCGTCGAAACAGTGGCGAAGCGACTCGTCGTGCCAGCGCCGAAGGCCCTCCCAGGCCTCGTCCCCGATTGCCTCGATGAGCGCGGTTGACCCAACGATGTCGGTAAACATGAAGGTGCGAAGCGCGCGCACAGGAACGGCTTCAAAGATCGTTCGCTTCAGGAGATCCTCCGCTCGCTTCGCATCGGGCAGAGCGCCGAGGCGTTCAAAGGTGGACCGCGCCGCCTCAAGCTCCTGGACGGCCGGCTCGGTGTAGCCGCCGGCGAGGTAGGCCTCCCCGAGAAGCAGCCGTGTTCGCGCCGCCTCGTACGGAGCATCGATATCTCGCCAAAGACGGTGAGCCTTCCGTAGCGTCTTCGCGGCCTCATCGAACTCTCCCTCGGCTAGTTGCACGGCGCCGCGGGCGTCCGCCGCGAGGGCTCGGAATGCCGGAGTGCCGTAATCCTCGGCGGCCACCCCAAGCTCATCCGCGGCGGACCGCGCGGCCTCCCGATCGCCGGCCTCGAGCGCGATCGTCACGAGGGCGGGCAGCAAAACCCCCGTCCGTTGGAGACGGCTGTCCTTGTCCTCCTCCTCGATGGTTCGCCTGATGAGGGTCAGAGCCGCCTCAGGCTGGCCCTGGGCAAGCCGCAAGAGCGCGAGCCCCGGCTGCGGATCGACGCCGGCATCATGGGCTTGTCGGTAGGCCTCCTCCGCCCCGGCGACAGCCCCGCGCTTCAGCTGAAGGTCGCCGAGTTGTCGAAGAGCGTTGCCGAGCGTCTCCGGGTGGAATCCGCGCAACTCCTCGATCGCAGCGAGCGCCTCCTGCTCCGCCTCGTCCCACGAGCCCTGCATCTGCATGATCTTGGCCCGGTTCACTCGGCAGAGCGAGGTCCAGACGTTGCGCCCGAACCCGAGGACGTACCGACTTGAGACCTCCAACCACTCGCGGGCACGCCGGTAGTCGGCGACCCCCACGCAGATGCCGGTCGTCAGGCAATACAAGCCGGAGGCCTCGTACGAGCGGATCTCACCCCCGGCGATCGTGGCACAGACCTCGTCGATCAGGGCCATACCCTCGGTGACCCGACCCTGATCGACGAGGTCACGCCCGCGACGGTGCAGGCACTTCGCTTCCAGGGTACGGTCACCGAACCGTCGCGCAAGCTCCAGCCCCCGGTCCGTGTCTCCGAGCCCGAACGCGATCCAACCGTGCTCGATGCACTCTGGCTCGTCTTCGAGGACTCGCTCGGCTCGACGATCCCACCCTTCGGCCACGGACGCGATGCCCTTGTTCTCGTACTCGACGGCGAGCCACCACATGGCCACGATCGCCGCCCGACGCCGGTCTCCCGCCTTGAGGTAGCTGGCGAAGGCCGCTTCATGAGCCCGGATCGCCTCGTCGAGACGGCCGGTGCAGTAGGCGGCTTGGCCGAGCGCATCGAGATCGTCGGGACCGAGCATTCCCTCCGCGCCCACCGAGGCGAGGGCGTCGTATGCCTCGCTCCAGGCGCTGCGGAGGAACGCCTCCCGGCCTCGTTGGAGAAGTACCTCAGGAGTATCTTGCGTGTCCATGGCCTCCTGATCCTCGCTCATGGCACTCCCTGCTCGTGGCCCCTGAATCAGACAGGATATGCAAGCATAGACCCCGACCCGAGAAGGAGCCGCCGGGCTTCCGGATCGGACCGAAGCATCACTAGATAGGTCGAGGCCCCACTTCGACCACGCGCAGTACGGCATGCCGCGATCCATCAGGGTAGGGTTGGTGCGCCCACCACCCCTGGAGGCGAATGCGCCGAACGGTTCTGTTTCTGACAACGATCGCCCTCGTCCTCGGCCTGGCGCCGAGGCCCGCTCTGGCGCGGGGGTTCCCCCAGACGCTGGCGGCACAGCGCGCCGTCGGCGCGTTGGCCGGCGCCGGTGCGGTGGTGCGCCCGGGTTTCCCCGTCGGCTACCTCGGCGTCTCGTGGATCTCCGGCTCGCGGCCAGCGGTCCGATTCCTGCACGGCTCGCGCTGGTCCCGCTGGACGCGCGTCGAGTTCGACGACTTGCCTTCGATCGACGGGCGCAGGTACTCGGCACTCGTCCCCGGCGGTGACGCCTCCGCGTACCAGCTCCGCGGCTCCGATCGCGGAGTGGAGGCGACCGCCATCAACACGACGGACGGGCCTCGCCCCTGGGTGGTCGGGTTGGGCACGGGTCAGACCGCCGGCGCGTCGCTCAGTCAGCCCGGCGTGATCTCGCGGACCGCGTGGGGAGCCGACGAGTCGTACCGGTTCGACCCGACCGGGAAGGAGGTGTGGCCGCCCGCGTTCTACCCGACGCAGAAGCTGATCGTGCACCACACCGCAGGGCAGAACGACGACCCCGATCCCGCCGCGACCGTGCGGGCGATCTACTACTACCATGCGGTCACCAGGGGATACGGCGACATCGGTTACAACTTCCTTGTAGACGCGCAGGGACGCGTCTACAAGGGGCGGTACTCGGGTCCGCCGGGCACGCGTGACCAGGACACCCTCACCGGGACAGGCGCCCTGAACGCTGGCGTGACGGCCGCACACACCCAGGGGTACAACTCGGGGACCGTCGGGATCGCGATTCTGGGCACCTACACCTCGGTGCCGGTTCCGGTGGCGGCGAGGTCCTCGCTCGTAGACTTCCTGGCCTGGGAGTCGGATCGCGCCGGCCTTGATCCCCAGGGGAGCTCCACCTTCGTGAACCCCGTCAGCGGCGTGACGAAGTTCGCGCCGAACATCACCGGCCACCGCGACTGGGCGGCGACCGAATGCCCAGGAGGCCTGTTCTACGCCGACCTCCCCAACATCCGGGCGGACGTGGCGGCGAAGCTCGCCGCGTCCGGCACACCTCCGCCGGACGCGCCGGTCGGCCTCTCCGCGAGCGCGCTCTCGTCCACGCGTGTTGACCTGTCGTGGACCGACGTCTCCACCGAGACCGGCTACCGGGTCGAGCGCTCTCCGGACGGGTCGACCTGGACTGCGATCGGCATCACCGGGCAGGACTCGATCACGTACTCGGACTCGAGCGCCACCGAGAACAAGACGTACTCCTATCGCGTGGAGGCGACGAATGCCGGCGGGTCGTCGCCCCCGTCGAACGTCGCCACGGCCACCACGCCGGGTACGCCGCCCACGCAGCCGTCGGGACTGACCGCAACCGGTGGCAAGCGGAAGGTGATCCTGTCGTGGGCTGCCTCGAGCGACTCCGGAGGCAGCGGGCTCGCCGGCTACGAGGTGTGGTGGAGCGCCGGCGGTTCGGGTGGGCCGTTCTCGAAGATCGCTACGACCACCGCGACCACGTACACGAACGGCGGCCTGATGAGGGGTGTCACGTACTGGTATGACGTGGTGGCGTACGACGGCGCCGGGAACCGCAGCGCGCCGTCGAACATCGTGTCGGCCCGCGCGAACTGAGCTGACGGCCGCAAGCGCAAATAGAACCGATCGAGAACACCCGGCCGATCCCGCCCTCGGACTCGGACTTCCCAAGATTGGACGGGTGCCGGAACGACCCCCCGAACTCTGGCGCACGACGGCCGCCGCTGATGGCTGGGCGCCATCCGTTCCGATTCTCCTATCCTTGCAAGGCTAGACTTGGAATTCTGGCTTGGCAGATGGCTGCGGCAGAGTTTCCCTGCCACGTTTTCTGCCACCCCCGCCCTCGGCCCTCGTAGCTCAGTGGATAGAGCGCCTCTCTCCTAAAGAGGAAGCGCAGGTTCGATTCCTGCCGGGGCACGAAGCGAAGTCCGGCACGCGCTCCGACTCACGCCAGCAACCGTCGACCCCAGATCATGCGCCAAGCCTGCGATCGGCGATGCGCGCTCGGGCAAGCGCGATCGCCTCACCCACCACATCGAGCATCCGATGCAGGCGAGCGGGACTCACCTTCAGCAAGACGTCCTCGTAGCGAGCGGGGCGGGTGGGAGAGACTTTCGTCCAGATCGCGCGCCGGCCTCTCGCCCTCGGCACCCGTGGCCGGCTATCTGAAGAACTCGTCGAATGCTCGCGAGTCCCTGATGAACGCCCAGAACTCCGTGATTTAGCCGCCATCGAGTCGGAAGAGCTCGATTCCGTCCTGATCGAAGACTTCATCCCCCCGTACATGGTGGTAGTGGACGAACATAGACACGAAGTCATCGCTGGCCATCATCTTGCGCACGTCGATTGAGAAGTTGGTCGTGCCGAGAACCCCGGCTTCGCCGAAGAACCCGATCACCTCTTCCAGACCCTTCTTGTCGCCTGCGAGCCTCCCTCTGCCGGGGACGTGCCAGACGACGTCCTCCTCGACGTATGCCTTCACCTCGACCATGTCGCCGCGACTGAATGCATCCAACGCCTGCCTCACCCGCGAAATGTTCGGGTGCTCGTCCGTCACAGGCGCGTGGGGGCCGATCTGTTCGAGCAGGCTCGGCATATCAAGCAGGCCCCAGTGGTCGGTGATCCTGCCATCGACGACGCGCAGGAAGGTCATCGATCCATATGCCACCGGCCTGTCTGTGGGTGACATGCCTTTGAATTCTCCCAAGTGGGTACCCTGTTCCAGCATGCGGGCGGCGACCAGATCCCCCTCGGCCACGATGTCTTCGACGGTGATCGTGCCGTCCGGGAAGGAGGATCGCCAGGCAGCCACCAGCTCCTTGAGTGCCTCGCGATCGATCGCCTCTGGCCCGCTAAGCGTCGCGTGCAGGCGGTAATCGGGGGCGCAGATTTCATCGACGACGCTGAGGTCTCCCTGACTCACGACCTCGTCGAAGAACCGGCGACAGATGTCCCTGTTCGCAGCTGCCGGCATCGCTAGCCCCTCCTTTGGCTGCCCAACGTCTCCCGGACAAACGCGAGCACGCCGGGTTCGCTCGGGTTAACGAAGTGACCCCCCGCGACGGGAAGCACCCGGGCGTTGGGCATCGTTTCCGCCATCACGGCGATGACCCGGCGGAATGCCTCTGGCGAGTCCGATGCAGTCACGAGCAGCGTCGGGTGGCGAATCGCGGCCAGTGTCGCCGCGTCCATTGCGAAGTCCCCGCCATTGCACTCGGCCAGGATGGCTTGGCCATTGGCGGTGAACATCTCTCGCAGTTCCGCTGGGAGTTCCTCCCACATGCCCAGCACCTCACGGATGAACACCTCGGCGACGCGCTCGATTCCTTCGGAGGCAGCTGCTCGGACGCGGTCGATGAGCCCGTTCGACCACCGGTCGGCATCCTCGTCGAGGCCCATCACGAGCGGCTCGAGCAGCGCGAGGGCGCGAACTTGTTCTGGGTAGCGGCTGGCGAGATCGAGGGCGATCTCGCCCCCATAGCTCCGTCCGATCACGGTGGCTGGCGTGGCGTGAAGAGCCTCAAGCAAGGCTGCCGCGTCGTCGGCGTGCAGGGGAACGCTGGAGATGTCGTAGGGGCTTGGCTGCTCGCTCCGGGTGCAGCCGCGGCGGTCGTACACGATTACCCGGCCGAGCCGGGCGGCTGCGTCGACGGCGTCTCCCCAAATCAGCGCAGAGCTGGACGTGCCGTGGATGAGAAGGATCGGATCTCCGGAGCCGTGCTCCTCGTAGTAGAGGCGCACCCCGTTCACGCGCACATCCGGCATGGCACGCGATCCTAGCAGCGTGGGCTCTCCCTGGTCCAATGCGCCATAGGGTCGCCGCCGCACCCCGACGATCAAGTCCACGATCGGCCAGCCGGTGACGGGTGCCTGAGGTCTTCCGACCTCAGGCACCCTCGCCCACCGACGTTCACTTGACAAACGCTCCGATTTCGCATGGACAGCCAAGAGCCAGAGGAACCGTCATGGGAGCGTTCGGGGTCGAGGGGATCAAGACAGTTTGCGTCAACGGAGCCAGCATCGCCTACCGGCACAGGCCGGATCGGCTACGCCGCGTCCGGCGCTCCTCGGGCTGCTGCCCGGCCACCGTCGATGACGCACATCCCCGGACGGCCGGTGTCCGCGGCCAGCTCCAGCTCGGCGAGAGCGTCATGCAGAGGCGTTCGCCCAGATTCGGCCACGGTCATGCAAGGAGTTCCGGTCAGGAGCAGCCGCAACGACTGTGGGTGTCGGCTTCGCCTGGGAATCCCCGGGGAATCTACCGCGTCGTACCCTGGTCCGGGCTGGGTGACGGTGTGGACTATCTGCCCTGCTCAGACGTATTGTAGTTGACCGCGTTATACGACGTAGACGGCCCCAACCGGTTTCCTAAACCGGGTGTCGCAGGTCCGATTCCTGCCGAGGGCACCATCACGTGTCCTGTTTCGGGTGATGCTTGTGACAGGGGGCGCCACGCCGGACACCCCCGCCTCAGTTCGTTGAGTCCTACGTCTTCTTCCCTTCCCACGAAGCCCAAGAGCCTTCCGCCGGGATACTGCTGTGACGCGCGACTACCTGCCAGCGGCCCTCGCGATGCACCCAGACGTCGGTGACATAGAAAGGTGAGCTGAGGTCCTGGCCGTCGAAATCCGCCTCCTGCCGATAGTGGGAATTCGAGATCGCGGTGTTGCCGTAGACAGAGATCTCAGAGTTGACGTATTCAAACTCACGAACGTTGTAACTCGGGATCACCTCGAACCAGCTCTGCCGGGTGACGAAGCCAAGTCGCGCGGAGATGAGCACAAACTCTTCCCCCAGGAAGCTCTCGAGTGCTCCTACATCTTTGCGGCGGGCGGCATCCATCCACTCATCCTGACGTTCGAGAATCTCTCGCCTTGCCTTCTCTTGATCCACATGAACCTCCCTCGGCCGCCTGCCCTAGCATGGCACCGTTTCCTAAACCCTGTGCGGAAGTTCGATCCTTCCCGGGGCACCCATCTGGAAGTTGTGTCGTGCGATTCACTATTGGATTGCACACCACAGGTTCGCTCGGATGCCTGCATGAACCAACAAGGAAGGCCGACGCGGGAGTGCGCTGTATGGCCAACTTGCCGAAGAGATCTCCGAGGTGCGGGAACGGCGACCGCGGGCAGTGGCGGAGCACGAAGGCGTGGGTGGCGAAGTATCGGAAGGACCGACACAAGCGGATCACGCCGCGATGACCGGTTTCCTAAACCGGGTGTCGCAGGTCCGACTCCTGCCGAGGGCACCAAACCGTGTGCAGGTCCGCGAGGTCGCCTCGTGTCCCATCGAAGCGTTCACAACTAGATCGCTCGCTACGAGAACGGTGGGCTCGCCGCGCCCGCTAACCGCCCTCACCCGCCGAGCTTGTGTCAGCACCAGCACGCCTGAGGTTCTGATCCTGAGTACCGACGAGCTCTTCAGGTCACGGCGCTGATCTGTGGATGACCCCGCCCGGCCAACCGCGCCCGGCTGTAGGAACTGATTCCCCAGGGTGGTCGCGATGCACGCACGAGGATCCGGTCGGGAGCTGGTCTCCCGAATCCGGATCCTCGTTGCTTGTAACTGGGAGCTAGCAGCCGAACACTGCGTCCCCGATGTCGGCCGAGCAGGTGTCGATCCCCTTGTCCCCGTGGACGGCGTCGGTGCCGGTACCGTCGACCGCGTTCAGCGTGTCGTCGCCGCCACCACCGTGCATGGTGTCGGCACCGTCTCCGCCGGTCAGAGAGTCGGCGCCCGGGCCGCCCTGGAACTGATCGTTCCCCGCGCCGCCGGTGAGCGTGTCGTCGCCGGTCGCTCCCGCCAGGGAGACCGGGAAGGTGAAGCCTGATGCGTCGATCGTATTGGCTGAAAGGCCTCCCGACAGCTGTGCGCGCTCGATCGAGGTCAACGTATCCGTCCCGAGACCCGTAAGACCAGCGTCGGTGAGCGTGAAGCTCACATCACCGGATTCGAGCAGCTTGTCGTTGCCGGAGTTACCGTTCATCGTGTCATCGTTCAGACCACCGGAGATCAGATCGTTTCCGCCCCCACCCGAGATCGAGTCGTTGCCGTCGCCTCCGATGAGGTGATCGCCCCGGTAGGAGCCTGTGATCGTGTCGCTGCCCGCTCCTGCGCTAACTTTCGCGAACGAGAACGCGGGGAAATCCGCACCAACCACGCCAGAGAGATCGACGACGTTGTCCGCAGCGTCGCCCGTGACGACGATCGCGGTGATCGATGCGCACGTGGCCGGCCCGGTACCGGGGTCGGCGCCGTTCACCTGCACATTGGCGGCGGCGCAGGTCACCGTGACGGTGTCGCCGGCGCTCGTCGAGACAGACAGGGTCGAACCTGTGACACTCGAGCTGACGGCGGCTAACGCCATCGCCGCGAGGCCGAGCGTTGCCGCGGCCGTGATAGTCGAGACCGCGCAGATGCGCACCAGATTCCGTGAGAAGCGTTCGCTGTTCTTCATCGCTGTCCCTTCCGGGGGTGGGCCGAACCCGGCCGGCGTCTACCGGAAACCGGGGAGATACTCGTAGTCGCAATCAGGTATCGGGTGGGAGGCGTCGAACCTTGAAGCCCGAGACCGACCATCGATAGAGGAAGGGACGGCTCGCGCCGCCCCTTCCTGCTTCCGGGAGGGGGACCCGGGGATCGCATGTCGTGGCCTCGACCTTCACGTTAGGCGACCGCGGCGAACAAAGGTGCGCGGGTGCGCGATCCCCACGCCTGTGTGCGCCAGGCTGTAGAAGCCCGCGAGCACCACCACGGCGGACAACCAAAGCAGCCGCCCGCTCAGGAGTGACTTCGTGTCCATCACATCTGCTCCCTTCGGTAGCCGAGCCGTCTCGGGGTTCCCGAGGCCTCTTGCTTTGCGCCGCCGCCTCACGGCGGGTTTGCCCTTGTCGAGGAGGTGATCCTCATTGGTGGAATCGGCTAGCGGGCCTCGAATGCACGCTGGAGCCCGGGTGATTCTGCGTTGGGACTTTCGTCTTATCGAACGGCGCGGTTGGTCTCGGTCGTCGTCCCTCGACGGTGGCGGCGAGGTTGCTGGAGCGAATCAGGGTGCATCGGGCCGTCATCAGCATCAACGACCACGAGGTCGTGCGCGGACGCGACCCCATAATCGCGGCCCCCCGGTGCGGCGTGGCACTATGAGCGCGTGCCGAACTTCTCCGCGTTCGACGACGCCGGGAACCTCTACGTGACCGACTCGGGCGACTGGGGCTCCGACGACGGGCTCATCTTCCGCGTAACGCCGGAGGGCCGGACCGACCTCTGGAGCGAGGACGTTCCCGCCTTCCCCAACGGGTGCTGCCTGACAGCCGAGGGAGACACCCTGCTGGTCGTCGAGTCGCGAGCGCGCCGCTTGGTTCGCGTCCCGATAGAAGGCGGCAAGCCCTCGACCGTCGCGGACCTGACCGGAACCCAGCCCGACGGCGTGGCGCTCGCCACCGACGGAACCATGTTGATCGGCTGCTACCGGCCAGACCGGATATGGAGGGTCGACCCCGACGGCAAGACGTCGGTCCTGGTGGAGGACCCCGACGGGGTGGTTTTCAACCAGCCCGCCAACATCGCGTTCTACGGCAGCAACCTGGACAGGATCGTGGTCTCGAGCTTGGGCGGCTGGTCCCTGCAGAGCGCCGACGTGGTCCTGACCGGCCTCGCGCTGCGCATGCCCAAGGTCTGAGCCACCGCTACTCAGCTCGCGGCGCCTCCCGGTTCCTCTAGAATCCCGCTCGAGGACGTGAGCGCGGAAGGGGTCGTTTTGCCCTCGCAGCCCTCGGCCCTCGCTGCCCTCGTAGCTCAGTGGATAGAGCACCGGTTTCCTAAACCGGGTGTCGCAGGTCCGATTCCTGCCGAGGGCACCGAACCGTGTCCTGTTTCGGGTGATGCTCGACGGAGTGGCATCACCTGATGGTTTACACGTATCCGGCTGATGTTTGACAGCGGCTTCGGCTGATCTTTGACGTGAGTTCGGTTGAGCCTAACAGCGCGTTCTCGCGCCGATTCCTTGAGGCTGACCCTCGATCCGGATCCTGCAGGTAGACCTCCAGCGCCCTAGCGAACCCGAGCTCCCCGTGAGGGTGGATGCGGTTCAAGACCCCTCGGTAGGTGTGCATCTTCTCGAACCCTACGGGCGTTCGCATCCCCAGCGCGCTGTGCCGCCGTCTCCTGTTGTGGAAGATCTCCAGATTCTCGAAGATCGCGTTGGCCAGCTCGACGCGTGTCTTCCACCGTCTTCGGCCTAGGAGCTCGACCTGCATCCTGGCCCAGAACGACTCGCGGTGCCAATGTCTCTGAGACTAGTGGGGCACAACCAGCAAGGCGTTCGGCACGGATCGTTCAGCTCCGTCGGAGGGCTTGTTAACGATGCCGTGTCCCTTGATCCAAACGGCACTCGAGCCCCCTCCGTCAAGGTTCAACGCCCATGTGGCGCCCAGGTGCTGCATCAAAGCAGCCAGCTCCTGGAAAGTCATGCCAACCGAGCCGGCGCGCCTTCCGTCGACGACGACGATGATGTAATGGCACGCGCTGAGATGATCCACACATCCGGACGTCACGCCGACCGCGGTGCGAGGATTGGGCGCGCAGAAATCGGCCGGGATGCAGGTGGTCGGTGCGACGACGACTCCGTTCTGTAGCAACATCGGCATGCCGCCGATCGCATCACTCATCCCTGGCCAGCCGATCGAGCCTTCGCTGATCGTCACAGTTTGACCCGGCGATAGTGATTGCAGCCAGGTTCCTCGATTCGTGCCCGGAAGGGCCGACAGCACGACGCCGCCGCTCGGCAAGAGAGCTGTGCCGCAGCCAGCGGTATCGACGGTGTATGAGGCCAGTTTGGCGGTCTTGTCCAGCGTCCAGGTCGGGCCCGAAGTCAACACCAAGCGCGCCGAGCACGCGGTCGTCGGTGGGATCTCGACGGTGCCTCCCGCATCTGTGAAGGCGACCATCTGCTTCAAGACGGGCTGACCACCGTTCCAAGCGGCGATGTTGCGCGGCCCGTGGATGGTGCCGTCCGTAACCGAGATATCGATGTCCGGACGCCCCAAGAACGCTGTCTTGCGATTGCGGGTAACACCGAACAGGCTCCCCGTCTGCACGCCTGTGTTGACGAACATCCCGGCTTGCACGACCGGATGCAAAGACCTGCCGTCGTCAGTGCGAAAGTCTCCGTTGATGCCTGCTAGGGCCTTGACGCGACGGGCGAGCGCACTCGTCTTCTTCAGCGATGGCATGACAGGACCGGCCGCTCCGAGCGTGAGCCGAAGGCGACGATAGGGTGTCACGATCAAAGCTTGGATCTCGTTCGGACCCCTACTATCGGTGATGCTGCGCCAGACGATCCCGTGGGCAAGCTTGACGGTTCGCGTTTGGTACCGCGAGGTGGCGAATGCGGGCGAGGCCGAGACCACCGGCACGACCGAGGCAAAAGCGAGAACGACGACCGAGGCCGCGACTCGCGGGAAGCGTGGACTACGAGCGCTCATATGGAATCGTTATCGGCTCGGCGGGTGGATGCGCCGATAGACCGTTCGACCCCGATCACCGGGCCATAGGGGTAGGTCTTTGGGTTCAAGCGTTGGCCTACTAGCGCGTCAAGGCACTGCCACCAGCTGGAAGGCGTTCAGGACCACCACCGCGTTCGGGGGCGCGCTGGAGAGGCCCTCCCTCTTGGAGTGTTGAAGCGTGTTGGAGCTCAGCTACGAACGGGTGCCATCGGTTTCCTGAACCGGGTGTCGCAGGTCCGATTCCTGCCGAGGGGACAGATCAGGTGACGGGGACCATCGCGTTGCTGCCTCGTGATCGGCCTCACAGGTGCGGTGGGGATCGCGGGGTCGGCACTCGGAAGCCGCGTCGCGCAAGGACCAGCGCAGAGCGAAGCGGGGCAGCGAGCCCGGCTATAGTCGGGCCGTGGCTCTGTTCGAACCGATATTCGACGCGCTGGAAGCAGCCGGGGTGCGCTATGTGGCGGTAGGTGGCGTAGCCGTCGTGCTTCACGGTCACGCGCGTCTGACGGCCGATCTCGACCTCGCCGTCGATCTCGCAGAAGGACCGGCCGCGGCCGCCATCTCCGCACTGCAGGGGATCGGGTTGCGGCCCAGGATCCCCGTGGATCCAGCGGATTTCGCCGATGCATCCGTTCGTCAAAGATGGATAGACGAGCAGGGCATGACCGTGTTCTCGATGTGGGATCCGGCCGACCCCCTCCGATCGGTGGATCTGTTCGTGACGAGTCCCGTCGATTTCGAGGGACTGTGGGCGAACTCCGAACAGATAGAACTCGGCGGATCCTCGGCGCGCATCGCATCGATCCCCGACCTGATCCGGCTCAAGAGGATCTCAGCGCGGCCCGTCGATGTCGCGGATATCGAAGCGCTCGAGGCGATCTGGGCTCGGAGGGGAGAACGACCTTGACCGAGGCCAGGGATCAGCCCGACGGCTGGGAACGTCATCGACTGGACCAGCTCGCACGCGTGAGCATGGCGACCCCCCTTGAGCGACTTCGTTGGCTCGAGGACGCGATCGACTTCGCCTACCGAGCCGGGGCCCTTCCGGTCCGGACCGATCAGTACCGTTCCGACGACGAGAGAGGCTGAGCCCTAGGGGCCGGTCCCCACCGATTCAAAGCAGGTCGTCGAGCGAACGCTTGGGCTTATCGGCCTTCGAGAACAGATCGTCGAGAGAAGCCGCGGGTTCGTCGTCGGGCCGGGCCAGGAGTTCGTCGAAACCTCCGCCGGGCGAGTCCTCAGCCGCGGCAAGCAGATCCTCGAGGCTCTTGCCGGGGTCGCCCTTCAAGCGGATCCGCAGTGCGGCAAGTACGTCCTCTTGCGGTTCGGATAGGCCCTGAGCGATCTTTATCTCGGTGAGCGCCTCCTCGGCTCGCTTGAGGAGTCGTCGGTCTTCGTCGGCGCAATCTGCATCGCCCATGGCGACACTCTAGCCCAGCCGACCGCGGGCCCTCAGGAGTGGTACAGGGCGTGGCGGTAGGACGGTTCGGTGTGCAGTGAACACTGCGTCGCGCGGTTGTAGGTGGACAAGATCGTGGCGCAACCCTCGCTCGAGCAGACCCGGCCGAGCGCAGCCCTCGTCGATCTTTCCTTCCCGCGCTGGGGCGCCCCTACCTGCGCGCCGCCCCTGTTGCTGGATGCCATGGGTTCTCCTTCATCGAAAAGGCGGAAGGGCGCTCCTCGCGGAGCGCCCTTCCACTCGCATGATTCAGGCGACCGGCCGGACGTTCGCCGCCTGCGGGCCCTTCTGGCCTGCCGTGACGTCGTACTCGACCTTCTGTCCCTCTTCGAGGTTCTTGAACCCGTCACCTGCGATCGAGCTGAAGTGCGCGAACACGTCGGCACTTCCGTCGTCGGCGGTGATGAAACCGAAGCCCTTCTCAGAGCTGAACCACTTCACTACACCAGTTGCCATGAGCAACTCCCTTCACTGTCTTGGCCGCCCGGAACTTCAACTCGTCCGGCTGGGCCGCCGCCGGTAAAGGCGACAAGGGAACTGCTCGAAGCGAACCGCGATACCGCACCCTCACGAAAGACCGTACCAGCCGGGCATCGTCCCTTTCGAGCCCAGGCACGCAGACAGCACATATCCCTAGCTGCGGGTATGGCCCCGCAGGGTCATCGCACCGACCATAGATCTATGACCTGCGAACTCTGCGAAGGGACACTCAGCACATGCGCCTCGTGCAGGGGATCTTGTTCCTCACCCGTCTGTCACGTCTGCCGCGACTCGGATCCTTCCAGGGCTTGCGACGGAGTCGTGCGGGTCCCCCGCACCTCCGATCGCGTTCCGTTGATCTTCTAGCTCACGCGCTCCAGGGCGATTCGAGCAGCTCGCGCACAGAGCCGTCTTCCTCGAAGGACAGGAACCTTTCCATCAGTCGCATGAACCAGCGATCGTGGGTGACGGCGATGACGGTTCCCTCGTAGCGGCTGAGCGCGTCTTCCAAGGCTTCGGCCGAATGCACGTCCAGGTTGTCGGTCGGCTCGTCGAGCAACAGCATGGTCGGAGACTCAACCTCCATCAGCAGGAGTTGGAAGCGAGCCTGTTGCCCGCCCGAGAGCAGCTCGAACGGGTTGCGTGCTGCTCGCTCCAGTTCGTAGCGCTTCAGGGTGGACATGGCCTCACTCATGCTGCGGCCGGTCTTCAGCAGGACCTCCAGGATCGGGACCCCGGCCAGCTCCGGCCGGTGGTGCAGCTGCGCGAACAGGCCGGGCTCGACGCGCGCGCCCAGGCGCCACTCGCCGGTGTGCGCGACCTCTTCTCCCGCCAGCAGCCGTAGCAGATGCGTCTTGCCGGTTCCGTTCGGGCCGATCACACCGATGCGTTCGCCGAACCAGATCTCGGTGCTGAAGGGGTCTATCAGGCCGGTGATCGAGAAGTCGGTGAGCCTGAGCGCCATCTTCCCGGTCCGTCCGCCCGCGATCTTCATCTTCACGTTCTGGGTGGCGGCTTTCTCGGGAGGACTGTCGCGCTCCTCGTGCCACTGAACCCTCTTCTCGGCCGAGCGCGCCCGCGAGGCCATGGCGTCGTTGTAGGCGGCCTTGCGCTTCATCTCTTTCATGTAGGCGACCAGCTGCGCGTGTCGCTCTGCGTAGCGGCGATGCTCCTCGTCGATGCGCTCCATCCGGGCCTCGCGGGCCTCTGCGTAGGTCGCGTATCCCTCCGGGTGGACCCACGCCCCGTGGGCCTCCATGGTGACGACACGAGTGGCCGTTGCGGCCAGCAGAGCTCGATCGTGGCTGACGAACAAGACGGTCTTGTCCGACTCGCGGATCTTCTCCTCGAGCCAGTGCTTGCCCTCGATGTCGAGGAAGTTGTCGGGCTCGTCCAGCAGAAGCAGGTCGAACGGGGAGCGGAAGAGCAGTTCGAGCGCGAGGCGTTTCTGTTCTCCTCCAGATAGCGTGTCGACCGCTCGGTCGGCGGCCTCCAGGAACGGCATACCGAAGGACGAGACGGTGCAGTTGTCCCACAGGACCTCGGCAACGTAGCCGCCGGACTCGTCCCAAGCTGCCAGGGCGTTCGCATAAGCGAGCTGAGCTTGATCGCCGATATCTCCTGCGGCCAAACGCCGTTCGGCCTCGCGCAGCCGGGCGCCCGCCTCGGCGACGGGTCTTTCGGCGAACGACAGAAGGAAATCGCGGACGCTCGTCGGTTCCTCAGGCCTGGCCACGAACTGGCGCATGTAGCCGAGATGCCCGTCGACGTTCAGCGCGCTCCCTGCCTTGGCCGGTTC
The DNA here is from genome assembly GCA_031423155.1 of Actinomycetes bacterium. GTDB lineage: Bacteria > Actinomycetota > UBA4738 > UBA4738 > HRBIN12 > JANPEZ01. The sequence continues at coordinate 41,855 of JANPEZ010000097.1, read as the reverse complement.
CAGGCCGGCGATCACCTTCAACAAGGTCGTCTTGCCGATCCCGTTGGCGCCAACCAGGGCGGCGTGATGACCCTGCGGTACGCGGAAGGTCACGCCCTCGAAGAGGGTCCACCCTCCAGGCAGCGAGTAGCCGACGTCGGACAGATCGATTACGGGCATGACCGGGAAGACTACGTCCGCTGGGCACGGGCGGGGCTCACGTGGGAGGCTAGGCCCGTGCGATTCGAAGGCAAGAACGTCATCGTCACCGGAGGCTCGAGCGGTATCGGGCGTGCGAGCGTCCTGGCCTTCGCGGCCGAGGGAGCCCACGTCTTGGCCTCCGGGCGCAGCGCCGAGCGCCTCGCCGAGGTCGCGGCCGCGGCCCCCGCCGGCACGGTCGACACCGTGATCAACGACATCGCGGTCCCCGATCAGGCCCGCGCGCTGATCCGCGATGCGGTCGGCGCGTACGGCCGCGTGCACGTCCTGGTGAACAACGCCGGCATCGCCTACTCCGACCCCGTTCTGGACCTTCCCGAGGAGAACTGGCACGCAACCATCGCCACCAACCTGTCGGGAGTGTTCTTCGCCAGTCAGGAGGCCGCGCGACACATGGTCGAGCAAGGCGGCGGCTCCATCGTCAACGTCGCCTCGACGAACGCCTTCGTCGGGGAGTCCCCGCAGGCCCACTACAACTCCTCGAAGGCGGGAGTAGTGATGCTGACGAAGTCTTTCGCGCATGAACTCGGCCACCTCGGCATCCGCTGCAACGCAGTGGCTCCCGGCCAGACCGTCACCCCCATGGTCGCGCCCGAGTCGCTTCAAGAGTTCTTCCGCCGCGAGTACCTCAAGCAGATACCGATGCGTCGCTACGGCACGGCGGAGGAGCAAGCGGCGGCCATCTTGTTCCTGGCATCGGATGAAGCCTCGTACGTCAACGGGCAAACACTCATAGTCGACGGGGGTCAGCTCACGGGCGCGTGGTACGACTCGGCCGATTCGCCACCCGTTCCGGAGGCGTGATGGCTGAACCTGTCGAGATCCACGTGAGGCCCGACGGGTCTTACAAGATCTACGGCCCGGTGAAGCTGCTCGACGTCGATGGCGAGCCCTATGACCTCTCGCGACATCTCAAGGAAGACGCCCACGGCCTGCGGCTCAAACTCTGCCGCTGCGGACACTCTCAGACGATGCCTTTCTGCGACGAGTCTCACGTCGAGGCGGGCTTCGAGTCCTCTCCTCGCGTTACGGATGAAGCCTGAGACTCGCCCCCTCTCGATCCGTCAGAGCATCCGGGCTAGGCAGCATCCTGCGAGTCAACCCGCCGAACGGTCATCGCCGGGATTAAGCTGTTCGCCGACCCAGACCCGGAGGCTCGATTGAAGGAAGGCAGCGGCATCTCGCTCGCGATCGCGATCGGCTGTGTGACCTGCTTCGTCCTGATGCCCCCGCTGCTGGTCGTGCTCATCTATCTGATGATCACCGCGATGGCCGGCGCCCGCGCGTTCGGCATAGGTGAACAAGCCGGGATGGCGACGGGCGTCCTCGTCGGGATAGTTGCCATCGTGGGAACGCTCACCACGCTTCTCGCGGTCGGCATGGGCAAGATCGGCGCGTCGCTGACACCGAAGAAGGCCGATCGCGGTTCGAGCTGAAGTCGTGTCACACCCGCTGGCTAGGGTGGTCGGCATGGGAGTTCTGATCGACCTTCAGGCAGAGCGAGACAAGCGGAACCCGCTGGCGGCAGCCATGAACCGGCTGGATCAAGCCGTGCGCAGGCTCGACCCTCTCGTGCACGGGAGCAGGTGGCGCGCCGGTCTCGTGAGCAGGGAACTCGTGGCGATACACGCGGCCGTGCGCGGCGGAAGGCCCTCGGAGGCCGCCGATCGAGCCGAACGGCTGGCCGACCGCCTGGAACACCCCGCGCTGCTCGGCTCTTAGGCACGGGGCCTGGGAACTTCCCGGCCCCGTACCCGGTCACCTAAGCTGTGCCCGGCCCTAAGAACACCTGAGGGGAGCCCTGTGCAGGACCCCGACCCCCGTCTGCTCGCGCGCGCCCGACAGGGCGACGTGGGCGCATTCGAAGAGCTCGTTCGCACCTATCAGGCGGACGTCTTCCGCTTCGCCTGGCACCTGACCCGCGACCGGACCATGGCCGAGGACGTAGCGCAGGACTCCTTCCTGCGGGCCTTCCGCTTCATGAAGACCTACCGAGGCGACTCGAAGTTCTCCAGCTGGCTGATGAGGATCACGCGCAACTGCGCGATGGACGCCCTGCGCCGGCAGAAGTCGCATCTGACACGGCACGAGAACGAGCGGCCGCGCGCCGGCAGCGTCGCCGACCCGATAGCGCGCGCCGAGCTCGCCCACGCCCTTGGAAGCATCTCCGACGATCACCGCGAGCCCTTCCTGCTGATAGAGGTCTTCGGCCTGTCCTATCAGGAGACGGCCGACGTCCTGGGAGTGCGGGTCGGCACCATCAAGAGCCGGATGCATCGCGCCCGCCAAGCACTCTGCGCCGCACTGGCCGATGACGAAGAGGAGGAGGCCCGGTGAATCACGACCGAGCCCAGTCGGCCCTATCCGAGCGGATGGACGGCGAGCGCCTCAAACCCTCCGCTGCCCGGGCGTTGGAGGAACACCTCGAGACCTGCTCCCGCTGCCGGGCCTTCGAGTCGAACGCCGCGCACCTTCGGGCGGCCGTTCGGATCCGCACGGCCGAGGAGGTTCCGGACCTGACGGCTCGGATCCTCGCGGCCCTGCCCGCAACTCCGCGCTCGGTGTGGAGGCCGAAACGATCTCGTCCTCCGTCGGCCTGGATCGCTGCCGCGCTGGTGATAGGGATCATCGCGGGCAGCCTCTCGGTTGGGGGCCCGTTTCAGCGGCCGACCTCGACCCCGGTAGCAGTCGCCGACATCGTTCGAGGTGTACGCGCAGCGGCCGACGATCTGAACTCGTACCACGCGAGCTTCGCCATCTCCGAACGCGGACTTTCGGCCTTGGTTCCGGAGCGCTCACTGTCGATGAACGTCTGGTTCAGCGCGCCCGGCCGTTTCCGCCTGGACGTCACCGACTCCACCGCCTACCCCAGCGACTCCTGGACGCCGACCGATCTGTCATTCGTATCCGACGGAGCGGTTGCGTACACGACGGGACCTAGCGGCTGTCCCGCCGCTCTTGCCGTCGAGCTCTGTCCCCCGACGCGCGCAGTGACCCAGGAGCGGACGGCATTCTCGACCGAGGCGCCGCTGCCGGCCGACCTGATCCTTCCGCTCGACACCCTCGGCTCGAGCCGCGGCATCACCGCGCTCGGCGCCGGAACGGTTCTCTCACGCCCCGCTATCCGGGTCCAGATGACGTTCGACCGCGCGCAACCGCTCTTCCCCTTCCTTCGGCTCGGCGGCACCTGGCGCCCGTTCTTCTCCGAAGACCGAGTCGTCGTCTGGCTGGATGCCAACAGCTGGTTCCCCTTGCGCTACAGCGTCTTTCCCTCTGCCGACCCGGCAAGAAGGGACTGGGAACTGCGATTCGGCATCACCGAGGAACAGCCCGACCGCCAGATCTTCGGCGTCACCGCGACCTCGCTTCAGACCCAGTCCCCTCCTGCCGCCGACGTCTTCGCGATCCCTGGAGGGACCGGCACCGGCGCCGTATCGATACCGGCTATCCCATCGAGGGTGGGATTCCAGCCGGCGACTCCTACGGCGACCCAGGGATTGGAACTCACCTCGGCGGTGGTTCCCACCTCCGATGCGCCCGGCGGGCCCCAGGTGTTGCTGACCTACTCCTCGGGCCTTTCCTATCTGAAGGTGGGTGAAAGGCGTGGCGGAAGAGGCGAGGTCGCGGTCGGCTCTGAGCGGGTCCCGATCCCGGGGGGTGGCGTCGCCTACTACGAGCCTGCCTCGGACACGCGGGGCCGTCGCGTCTCGATCCACACCTCGACCGGGGACATAGTCCTGGAGTCCAACCTGTCGCGCGAGGGACTCATCGATGTCGCCGCGTCGATCCCGGTCAAAGGACTGCCCCTGCCCTCCGACTCGGCTCGGCTAACGAAGGACCAGGCGGGACGGATCGCGCCCTTCGCGCTGGCCGCGACCCTTCCCGAGGGCTACTCGTTCACGAGCGCCGCCCGCACGCTGGCCGATGGGGTTCGAGGGGTGACGATCTACTTCGGTCAGCCCAACTCCGACGTGGAGGGTCCCCAGATCGCGATCCACATCGAGAGGTCGAACGCCCTTCCAGCCGTCGCCGCGGCCGATCTATCGACATTGTCGATACCGGGCCACGGCCAAGCCCGATGGACCCCCGGTAGCGGACGTCTCGAGTGGATCGACTCCGGCCGTTACATCTCCCTCGAGGCGCCCGGCTGGCAGCTGAACGACCTGCTGGCGATCGCAACGGCGATGAAGGCGGCGGCGTGAAGCGCTTGCTCGGCGCCACGGCAGCGCTCGTGGTTGGATCGGTTCTGGGAGCGATAGTCACGATCGCAGTACAGAGTCGAGGCCTGGTGCCGCGGGAGAAAGGCCCGCCGGACCCCGTTCGGGGCCAACCGGTACTCACTCCGATCCGCCAGAGCACCTTCCTCGCATGGGTTCCCGGCGGACTTCCCGACGGGTTCGGGGCCGCGGCCGCATCCCTTCCGAAGATCGGCGCCGTCGCCGTCGTGGCCGAGGACAACACTTGGATGACCCGCTCTTTCGCCGCCGACGGCAGCGTTGCCGATCGCCCTCCGTCGCCCTTCATGATCCCCATCGATGCGGCCGCGGTGACCCCTCGGAGCTTCGCGCCGTTCCTTCCGCCGGCGGAGGTTGGTCTTTCCCGCCAACTCGCCAGGGGCCGGGGCATCCTAGGAGCGACCTCGGCGGAGTTGCGTGGCCTCGGCCCGGGTTCGACCCTTCAGTTCGCCGGCGGCGTGAGGATCGAGATCGCCGCCTTACTTCCCGACGAACTGATCGGCGCGGCCGAGCTGCTCGTCTCCCGCGAGACTGGCGCGCGTATCGGGATCACGCACGAGCGGTACCTGCTGCTCCAGCCCGCCCGTTCACCGACTTCGGCCAAGCTGATCAGGCAGCTCACGCCGCTCCTGCCGAGCACGCTCGACCCGGTCTACAGGAAAGTGCAGGTTCGCGCGCCGGGCGAGACTCCGTACTTCAGGGCCGGAGACGCGGTGCTTCCTCCGGTTCTGCTCAAGTCCTTGTTCGGAGAGTTCTCCGCACGGCCGGATCCCGCCAACCCGGGCTTCCTCCAGGTCGATCCATCATGGGTGCGGGCCAACATCGTCACGACCACCGTGCCGGTCCTTGGGCGCGTCACTTGCAACCGCGCGCTCATCCCCCAGCTGCGTGGAGCGATGCAGGAGCTACAACGCGAGGGACTCGCCTCGCTGATGGATACCTACTACGGGTGCTACGTACCCCGGTTCGTGAATCGGGTGCCGACGGCAACCATCAGTCATCACACCTGGGGCATCGCCTTCGATTGCAATCTCGCGGGCAACGGTTTCGGCAACACGCCCCATCAAGATCCAAGACTCGTCACGCTGCTCGCGAAGTGGGGCTTCACCTGGGGAGGAGACTGGGTCGTCCCCGACGGCAATCACTTCGAGTACCGGCGCCCGCCCGAGCCCTAGACGCGGCGAAGGGAGCAGGTAGCATTCGCGCTTGCACTTGCTCAGGCGCCGAGTCGCATTCCGCTCTCAGGGCCCCAGCATGCCTCCCGCGGCATGGCGCGCGTGGGTTCTGCTCCCTCCGCTTGGTCGTTTGACCGACCGCCTCGAACCTACACCCATCGCGACCGCATGCGCAATCGACTACGAGCGCCGACGCCTGGTCCCGCCGCGCGAGCGCAACACGACCCAGGCAAGCACGACAGCGACCGCGGCCGCCCCGAACACCGCCGCCGCGACCGAAGGCTTGGGCTTGGGCACCGCGGTCGCGATGCGAGAGCGCAGCTGCACCGGGCGGCGGAAGTCCCGGATCTGCCATCCACTCTCTTCGGCGTGTTTCCGCAGATCCCGATCCGGGTTCACGGCAACGGGGTTGCCCACAGCTTCGAGCATCGGGAGATCGGTCGCCGAATCCGAGTAAGCGTATGACAGCGAAAGGTCGATATCGGCTCTGGCCGCCATCTCCTTGATGGCCTCGGCCTTCTGCTCACCGTAGGAGTAGAACTCCAGCTCGCCCGTGTAGCGGCCGTCCTCGTCGATCTCGGCCCGGGTCGCGATCACGCCGGAGATACCGAAGTGCCGGGCCAGCGGGTAGACGACCTCCTCGGGCGATGAAGACACGATATAGATGGCGCGCCCCTCGGAGCGGTGCAGCTCCATCAGGTCGAGCGCCTCCTGGTAGACGTACGGGTCGATCACGTCCATCAGGACATCGCGTACGAGTTCTTCGACCTCGCCTCGGTCCCAGCCTTTGGTCAGGGCAAGCATGCCTTCCTTCAGACGTTCCATCTTGCGTTCGTCGGCCCCTACGAGCAGATAGACGATCTGAGCGTAGGCGCCCTTCAGCAGCTGTCCGCGCGAGACCATCCCGGCCCGATACATCGGTCGCGAGAGCGCGAGCGAGGACGAGCGCGAGACGATCGTCTTGTCCAGGTCGAAGAATGCGGCTTCCATGGTCATCCCATCTTAGGTTCGGTCAGCGACGCATCTTGCTCAAGCCCGCGCGGAAGGTCTTCAGCCAGGCGAGCTCGGCTCTGGCCAGGGCATCTTGCCTCTCCAGGAGCGCGTTGGATACCACCCTCGATCCACCCTTTTCAGCACCCATGCGGGCGCGTTCGTCTTTCGTCGCCGCGAGGAGATCCTGCAGCGCGGCCTCGCGGGCATCTGCCGCCAGGCGCGCATCCGCGGGAGACATCAGATGCACGAATCCGAGAGCGGTTCCGGCTTCGGTTTCGAAGGGAGCGAGTTCGCCGAAACGCTCGGCCATCCCCAGACCCAGCCTGTCCCGGCCTGCCTTCGATATCCGGAAGACCCTCCTGTCGGGGCCGTCGTTGCTGTCTTGCACCTTGCCGGTGATCAAGCCCCTGGCCTCGAGCCGGTGCAACGTCTGATACACGGAGGCCTTGCCGACCTCGATCCAGAACCCCATCGACCGCTCGCGTAGCCGCTCGATCAGGTCGTAGCCGTGGGCCGGCCCGTCGGCCAACAGCCCCAGAACGACCAGCTCGACCTTCGGAACCGCCACCCTCGGCGACCTCTCTCTAGTCCATCACGGACTAGGAAGTCTATGGAACCGCGCGGCGAACCTCAACCAACCGAGATAACCTGCGGCCCATGCGATGTGCTTGGGCCGAGGGATCGGATGAGCTGATGCTCGCCTACCACGACGAAGAGTGGGGCGTTCCCTCACGCGATGACTCCAACCTGTTCGAGATGCTCACCCTCGAGGGCGCCCAGGCCGGGCTCTCGTGGCAGACGATCCTTCGCAAGCGCGAGGGCTATCGGCGACTCTTCGCGGGGTTCGACGCACGCAAGGTCGCCCGGTTCGATGCGAGAAGGACCGACACACTGATGTCGGATCCGTCCATAGTTCGCAACCGCTTGAAGATCGAGTCGACCCTGACCAATGCGAAGGCCGTGTTGAAGGTGCAGGAGGAGGAGGGGTCGTTGGCGGCGTACATGTGGACGTTCGTTGGCGGCGAACCGATCGTGAACCGATGGCGGTCGCTCGCAGACCTTCCCGCAGAGACACTCGAGTCACGCGCGATGTCTAAGGACCTGAAGCGCCGCGGCTTCCGTTTCGTCGGCCCCACCGTCTGCTACGCGTTCATGCAGGCGACCGGCATGGTCAACGACCACGAGACCGGCTGCTTCCGGTATGGGCAGGTTTAGGAGGAAGACATGGGACAGACAGAGGAGACAATCGCGCGGTTCATGCGGAGGCTGGCCGAGGCCGCCGGCGAGGCCGCGCGGGAACTCGAGTCCCTCGGCGCCGGCCGGGAGACGATCGAACAACGTCTCGACCGGCTCAATCTGGGGACCAGGCAGCGGAAGATCGTTAGGTTGCCGGCGTTCGCCGACGCCGGAGGGATGAAGGCCTCGGAGATAGCGCAGGCGATCGGCAAGGACGACCTGCCGAACACCTATGCCGCCCTGGAGTCCCTCGAGAAGCGAGGGGTCATCGAGCGGGTACCCGGCGAGTCACCGCGGCGCTTCAGACTTTCAGAGCCGTATCGCTCCTGAGGGACGCCGCCGACGCGCATGTGCTTTCCTAGGTGGCGGAGGCGTCAGGGTTCCTGGTGGGCTCCGCGGTCTTCAAAACCGTAGTGGGGGCGCAAGCTCCCAGGCGGGTTCGATTCCCGTCCGCCTCCGCCGATCGCACGCGAGGAGAGGATCGTCTCTCTTCGATTCAAGCCGTGCAAGGTTGCCCGTTGAAGGCCGCCGCTGCCGTGTTGATCCTCGAAAGCAGCTGGCGTCCCGACCAGTCGCCGACCTCCAGGCGGTGCAGGTGATAGGGATCCGCGTCGCAACCGGTCAGCCCCCAGGAAGCTTGGTCGTCCTGATCGAAGGCGATCTGATACTCGCCGGCGACGAAGCCCTGCAGGATCGGCCCCAGTCGAGGGTCGTTCGTTCGAGTGTCGTAGCCGGTGCCGTAAGCCCCGAACGGGTAGGCGAAAGCCACGGGCGTCTGGCCGATGTGCGATGTGATCTCCGAGTTCGCCCTGGCGAGGTCGCTTCCGACCCGCGACCTGTACTGGTCGATCGTCTCGCCGCGCTCGATGCTGGTGAGTGCCGGTAGCAGCCGATCGCCGACGTTCCACTCGAAGTGCGAGCCGGCGCTGTGTGATTGCAGATCCCATCGGCCGCTGTCCCCATATCCGCGCAACCGATCCCACGAGGTGTAGTAGATCCCCGGGTCGCCGGCGGTGTCCGAGATCACGAACATCGTCGCCTGCATGTCGGCTTGCTGCAGCAGCGGGTCCGCGTGCATCATCGCGTCCGAGCGGCCGTCATCGAAGCTGATCATCACGGCGTTGGGCGGTAAGGTCGCATCTCCCGCGAAGGCCGCCGCCACCTGGCGCGCGGTCACCGTGTGCATACCAGCGGCTCGCAGCGTCGCGAGCTGCTCGGCGAAGCGCTCGGGCGAGATGCTGAAACCGCCGTCTCCGTCGGCGCCCGATCCGATCCCGTGGTAGAGCAGAAGCGCCACGGTCCCCGAGTACGAGGGCTTCCTGTCGGCGATCCACGCGAGTTCGGAGGTCGAGAGCACCGGCAGTACGGGCGGCGAGATCGTCACTTTGATCCGTTCCCAGACAAGAGCACCCTGCTGCGTGAAGTTGAAGTAGGCGAAGAACGGCAACAGGGTGAGCGGCAACATCAGCAGCCCTACGAGCGCCTGGCGGCGCACCCGGTGGGGACCGATCGGATGATGTCCGGTGAGGGCGGACGCGTTCACGACGGGCTCATCCCGCCAGGGCCACGTCCGCGGACTCCCGCACTTCGCGATCCGGAAGCAAGATCGTTAACAGTGACGCGTCGAGCGGCTCGTGCTTGACCGTTGAGTCCCGGGTCCCCCACCGGTTGTCGCGCATCGTGAAGATGCCCCAGTACGTCTGGAAAACCAGCACGCCCATGTAGATGGCCACGAACGTGAGGCCGTGGTGCCACATCCCGGATTCCCGGCGGAACGCGTAGTACAGCGAGTAGAGCAGGGCCATGGCGTACGTACCCATCAGGTAGAACCACAGACCCTCGCTGGTCCCCGAGGCTATCCGAAGGTAGACCGCGTGGCCGACCACGATCGGGGAGATGAGTGGGAACAAGATCGAGGCGTATGTGAATAGCGCGGCGATCGGATTCTTCCTCCAGAAGTACCGGGCGACGTAGGTCGACTCCCGCAGCCAGGACTTCTTCCAACGAAGCTGTTGGCGCAGGAACACTTTCATGGACTCGGGGACGACCGTCTCCGACTTGGCGCTGGCCTGGAATACGACGCGGTGGCGTTTGAGGACGCGGTTCGTCAGCGCCCTGTCGTCGCCGAACGTCGCAGGGACGCCGAGGAACGTCTGCGCCTCCCACGCCGGAAGCTCCGGCATGATCGTGCTCCGCCGGTAGGCGGCGCAGCAACCCGACGCGCACGTCACGGTCCCAGATAGCAGAGACTCCGTCCCCTTTATCACTTGGAAGGCCGCGTAGTAGCGGACCTGCTGCATCTTCGTCAGCCAGTTCGCCATGCGGTTGGCGACCTCCGCGTGACCGACGCTGGCGCCGACCTTCTGGTCGGTGAACGGCTGCACGATGTGGATGATCGCGGCAGGATCCAGGTATGAGTCCGAGTCGACGAAGCAGACGATCTCGCCCGTGGCACGCTTGACACCCTCGGCCATCGCGGCCCTCTTGCCGTAGTTCTTGCCGAGATCGACGGCCATCAGCTCAGGGTGGCGTTCCCACACCTGGCAGATGTGCTTCCACGTTTCGTCGGAGGAGCCGTCGTTGACGACGATCACCTGCAGGAGCTCCTCCGGATAATCGACCCCGAGGCAAGTCTCCAGGGTTCCGGCGATGCCGGCCGCTTCGTTGAACGCGGGCACGATGATCGTCACCGTGGGCCGGTATCCGCGATCGGGCACCGGCCGATAGAAGAGCGCCAGCCCGAACCGCGACAACAGGTAGATCACTACGCCGATCGAGTAGCCGGCGAAGAGCGGATCCCGGGCGAAGCCGGCGAACACGAGCTGCTTGGTGTACCAGACGAACACCAGGATCGCCGCGGCGTAAACGAGGATCGTGCCCTTCGTGAGCACCCGCCCGATGCGCGCCCATCGGCCCCGTGAGGCGAGGTCGATCGTCCGGAGCTCACCGGGCGCGCCGTCGCGGAGCTGAACGAACTCCGTTTCGGTCGTGAAGTCGTCGCCGACGAAGGCGGCCGACCGAGTCCCCCTCGTCAGCATGCCTCCGGTATCGGTTCAGGGGGTGTCCCGTCTTTAGTCAAGAATGACTAGTTACGGGCAAATCACCCTATCGGGTGACAGAGGGGCGCCAACCGGTCGCGGTCTTGAATAGCTCGTTCGAGACGCGTCCACCGTCGGCAACCACGTTGTATACCCCGCTGCAAACCCGGATCCCCGCCAGCAGAGCGGTTCCCGCGTCGTGGATATGGAGGGGAGCATCGTCGTCCGGCTCAGCGGACCAGGTGCCCGGTCCGTAGAGCAGCCCCAGCCGCAGGACGACGCCGCACCGGTCGTCGCCGGCGGATCGAAGCGCTTGTCTCTCGGCCTCTAGAGCCGAGGCGAGGCTCGGCTCGAGGTCCTGCCTGACCGGCGTGGTCTCGTCTACGGGGCCTTCGTCCGGGTAGACGAAGACGACTGTCGGGAGCACGAACGAAGAGACGGCCGAGGCCAGCGCCGCGTCGACGAGGAGGCGCGTCGCCTGGGCCCGGAGCCGGTCGTTCTCGTTCCAGACCCCGGGCTCTTTCCAGCGATCGGGCGCCGGGATGCGCGTCGCCAGATGGAGGAGGGCCTCGCAGCCGGCGACCGCTAGCGCCAGCGCGTCGGGGTCGAAGAGGTCGAGCTCACCCCTCTTCGGCGATAGGACTTCGTGCCCCTGTTGGCGGAGCAGCGGGACCAGCGAGCGACCAAGGACCCCGCTGCCTCCGGTAACGAACACGCGCATGAAGAGCAAGCTACCCGAGTGAACGCGCCTCAGGCCGGCCGTAGGGCAACCGGGGCGGATCGGGGCGACGCGCCCGAGGACATAAGCCCGAAGCGCCGAAGCCGCTCGCGGGCATAGGATGTTCTGACCGACCGAGGGGGAGCTCAGATGGACGTGTTCATCTCCATCGACATGGAGGGAATCGCGGGGATCACGACCTTGCGTCAGATCTACCGCGGCACAGACGACTACCCATGGGCTCGCGAGCTGATGACCGAGGAGGCCAACGCCGCCATCCAGGGCGCCTTCGACGGCGGGGCCGACCGTGTCGTCGTCTCCGATTCGCACGGGGACATGGGAAACCTGTTGCCCCACAAGCTGGATGGGCGTGCCGAGCTGGTCCAGGGCGAACCCAAGCTCCCCTACAGCATGATGACCGGGATAGGCCCCGAGTTCGGATGCGCTCTGTTCCTCGGCTATCACGCGGGGCCGGGAGTGCAGGGCGCGATCTTGGGCCACACCTACACGGGCTTCTTCATGGACATCCGGGTCAACGGTGAATCTTGGAACGAGACGCATCTGAACGCGGCGCTCGCCGGCACATTCGGCGTGCCCGTGGCCCTGGTTGTAGGCGATAGGGCCTGCTGCGAACAAGCGACCTCGCGCCTGCAAGGCGTTCGCACGATCTCGGTTAAGGAGGGTTTCGGGACCGCCTCCGGCAAGAGCCTGTCACCCGAGTGGGCCCGCACGGTCATCAAGAGCGGAGCCGAGGAAGCGGTCCGCGGAGCGGATGCGCTGAAACCGTTCCGGCCGGCCCCGCCCTACACGTTCGAGGCCGACGTCACGAACACGATGATCGCTGAGGCCGCCGCCCTATCGCTTCGCACCGAGCGACCTGCACCGCGGACCTTGCGCCTGGAGACGGATGACATCCGCGAGATGTATCGCTGCCTGATCGCCTGGATGTACTTGGGGCGCCAGTTCGCCCCGCACTACACGGTCGACTGACGAACCCGCTCGGCTATGCGATGCCCAGGGAATCTGCATCCAGAGGCAGCCAACACTCGATAGTGGTTCCGGTGCCGGGCGCGCTCGTCACCCGGCAGCGACCTCCAGCGATCTCGGCTCTCTCGATCATCGTCGTGAGACCCAGGTGGCCCGGCTCAGGGCGCTCCATGACGGCGGGGTCGAACCCTCGGCCGTCGTCGGTGATGCACAGCCGCACCCCCTCGCCATCGGGCTCGATGACTACATCCACCGTCGTCGCGAGCGCGTGCTTGCGCACGTTGGCGATGGCCTCTTGCGCGACGCGGAATAAGGTTGCGCGAACGTCCTCGGGGGGCTGCTCGGAAAGCTCATCTTTCAGTGAGAACCGAAGGTCGGCCATGGGGGCCGAATACTCCAGGTAGGCGCGAAGCGCGGCGCCGATCCCATCGCGGTCGAGGGCCAGGGGCCGCAGCTCGAAGAGCAGATAGCGCAGCCGCTCGATAGCGAGCTTCACGGTTTCGTGCAGCTCGGAAACCGACTCGGCATCTATCGAGCCAGCAGGAAGGCCCGCCAGCATCTGCAAACGCATGTCGACGGCACTCATAACCTGGATGGGATCGTCGTGGATGTCGGCGGCGATGCGCCGGCGCTCCTCCTCCTGGGCGCTCTCGAGCCTTCGTAGCAGCTCACGCCGCTGCTGGATCGTGCGCCGCAGGATGTCGAGGGACCAGCGAAGCTTCTCCTCGGCCTGCTTCTGCTCGGTGATGTCCGACATCACCCCTCGCCAGTACAGGGGCGTTCCGGCCTCGTCGCGCACCAGAACCGCCTCGTCGCGGATCCAGACCTCGTGATCGTCTCGGGCGAGGAATCGATACTCGGCGTGGAAGCGCTCGCCGCTGCGGTTGGATTCGCGGTGAAGTTCGATCGTCACGTCACGGTCGTCGGGGTGCAATCGTCTTCCCCACAGGCCTAGATCGGAGCGCCATTCCTCGGGGGTGAATCCGAGCATCTGGGCGACCTGGGGACTCGTGTACCGGTTGGTGGAGGGCTCGTCGACTTCATCGATATACAAGATGGCGGGGACGCCCTCGACGAGCGTCCGGAACATGTTCGGTTCGAGAGGAAGGAGGGGCTCGCTCACAGCCGGCTGATGATGCCGGCCAGGAGCGCCACGCGCGGCGCGACGCTCGAAAGGTCAAGCCATTCGGCGGGGGCGTGATCGTCGCCGCCCACCGGTCCGAGTCCGTCGATCGTGGGAACGCCTGCGGCGGAGGTCGTGTTGGCGTCCGAGGCTCCTCCGGTGGCAGCGTCCTTCAGCTCGAAGCCCAGCTCGGAGGCAACGGCTATGGCGATCTGTGCCAGGCGAGCGCCCCCTTCCTTCTTCTCCATCGGACGGTGCCAGCCGTTGGCGTGAACGGTCGTCGTGACATCGGGGATCGTGCTCGCCGCGCAGATGCGCCGCACCTCGGCGTCGGCGGCATCGAGCGTCTCAGCTTCGGGAGACCTCAGGTCCACGTGGATCTGGCAGCGCTCCGCGACGACGTTGGTGCGAGTACCGCCGTGAACCACGCCGGCATTGACCGTGACTCCGGGCCACCGGCCGTTCAAGGACTGAAGCGCGATGACTTTGTGTGCCGCCTCGAGGATCGCGTTGCGACCCTTCTCCGGCTCGACTCCCGCATGCGCCGCGCGTCCCTCGACCGTCAAGACGTAGTCGGTGATGCCCTTGCGAGCGCTGACGATATCTCCATTGGCTCGAGCTCCCTCAAGGACCAGGGCCGCATCGTGAGCCGGAGCCAGGGCCTTGATGATCGGACCGGAGAAAGAAGAACCGATCTCTTCGTCCGGATTGCAGATGTATGTGATCTGCCCGAAACCGTTGAAGCCGGCCTCCTGGAGCGCTTCGACGGCGAAGAACCCGGTGAGCAATCCGCCCTTCATATCCGAGACGCCCGGGCCGCGGGCGATGTCGCCGTCGATGCTGAAAGGCCTTTCCGCGACCGTTCCCTCGTCGAACACCGTGTCCATATGGCCGATGAGCAGCACGTTCGGTCCTCCCGAGCCCTGCAATCGGCCGACCACCAGATCCCCGAGCTGAGGCTCTCCCGGACCCGGCGAGTGAGCAGAGCGCTCTACGCTCCAGCCGTGCTCGGAGAACCTGGACTCGACCATGTCGGCGACCCGATTCACGCCCTGGGTCGTGTAGGAGCCGCAGTCGATGTCGACCATCTCGCGGAGCGAGCCCACGAACTCTTCGCGGCGGGTTGAGGCTATTCCGAGCAGCTCCCGAGGGTCCACGCGGGCAGTATAGGCTCGCCATCCGTGCCCGAAACAGATGTCCTCACGGGTTCCACAAGTGGCTCTGGAGGTGTACAACTCTGACCGGCGGTCAGATAACAACGCTGGAGTCAGATAGGCCGTTCGTGCTATTCAACGCCAGCCAAGACTCGGGCATCCCGGCATCGGCCGGGCCCCGGAGGACGAGGGGGTAAGGATGAAGGCTCACACTCGGCGCATGACCAAGCTCGGATCGGCAACACTCGCGACCCTGCTCCTGGCCGGAGCGCTCATGACCGGGGCTGCAAGCGCTCAAGACGCAACCCCCGACAAGGCGGTCGTCTTCACCGTCGGCCTGACCGGCGACATGGTCTCCCCGAACCCCTTCAAGGCTTGCTGCGGAGCCGAGTACGAGATGCTGTTCATGAACTACGACATGCTCTTCGGCTTCAGCAAGAAAGACCTGACGTACTCGCCGGAGGACGGCCTGGCCACCGACTTCGAGCACAACGCAGACTCCACCGTCTGGACCTTCACGATCCGCGACGGGGTCAAGTGGCACGACGGAGAGCCGCTTACCGCTGCCGACATCGCTTTCACCTACAACTTCATCGTCAACAACAAGATGGGCGCCTTCCTCAACTACCTCAAGAGCGCCGGGGCGGAGCCGCCGACCTTCACCGCCCCCAACGACACGACCCTAGTCTGGGAGTCCCCGACGCCAACTTCGGCTCCCTTGACTCCCCCCTGGATCCCGATCCTGCCCGAGCACGTCTGGAGCCAGTTCGACGGCGACCCGGTCGCGGCCAAGCAGTTCGAGAACGTTCCCGCCGTGGGTTCGGGCCCGTTCCACCTCGAGTCCTGGGACACGGGCCAGGGGTGGGTCATGACCGCGAACAAGGGCTACTGGGGCGGCGAGCCGACAATCGACGAGGTGGACTTCAAGGTATTCAGCAACCAAGAGGCGATGGTCGGCGCCTTGAAGGCCGGTCAGATCGACTTCGCCGAAGCTCTCAACCCAACTCTGTTCAACTCGCTCGAGGGGGCTGAGGGGATAACGACCCACGTCGCTCCCCCCGCCTACTTCGACAACCTGGCCTTCAACTTCGGAGTTCCCGACAAGAACGACTCGAGCTTGCCCGCCTTACACGACGTGGTGCTCCGTCAGGCGATCGCGACGGCCATCGACACTCAAGCGATCGTCGACAAGCTCATGCTCGGCAATGGCACCGTGGGAACGACCGTCACCCTGCCGCAGTCGGTCTGGCACTGGGAACCGCCAGCAGATCAGCAGTACACCTTCGACATCGCCAAGGCGAACCAGATGCTGGATGACGCCGGCTACGCAGACACGAACGACGACGGAGTCAGGAACGACCCGAAGACAGGCGACGAGCTGATCATCGAGACCCTGACCATCGACAGCGTCACCTACTCCAACGACCAGGGCAAATTGATCGCCGGCTGGATGAAGCAGATCGGCATCGACATGCAGCTGGTACCCGTCTCGGAGAACAAGGCATACGACCTGTGGGGCGTCGGGGATTTCGACGCCTACATCTGGGGCTGGGGAGGAGACCCGGACCCCGACTTCATCATGTCGATCTTCACAACGTCACAGTGCCTGAGTTGGTCGGACGGCTGCTACTCCGATCCCAAGTTCGACGCGATGTACGAGAAGCAGAAGACCATCCTCGACCCTGCCGAGCGCCGTGAGTACATCTACACGATGCAGCAGTACATCTACGAGCAGGTCCCCGAGGTTGTCCTGGCGTACGAGAACGACCTTCAGGCCTACCGCAGCGACAGATGGGAGGGCTTCACCCCGGTACCCGAGCCCGACGGCTTCTTGATCTTCGGCTGGGGTCCCTACTCCTACATCTCGCTCAAGCCGATCGCCAGCGGCGGGACAGGATCTCAGAGCGTCTCGACGGGGATGTGGCTGGCTGTCCTCGCGGGTATCGTCGTCATCGGCGGTGGCATCTTCCTGATCCGCCGCAACAAGAGCGACGAAGAACGCGCTTGATCCTTAGCGTCGAGAACATCTAGGAAGGACGGGCCGAGGCCGGGGTGGGAAGTACCAGACGGTACCTGCTGCGCAAAACGGGGCAGGCGCTGGCCACCCTGGCCTTCGTGCTCGCCATGAACTTCTTCCTGTTCCGGATCATGCCCGGCGATCCGGTCCGTCTCCTGGCTCGAAACACACACCTGACCCCGGAGCAGCAGCAGGAAGAGATCCACACCCTGGGACTCGACCTTGCACTGCCCGCCCAGTTCATCGTCTACGTCAAGAACACCGCGACGGCCAACCTCGGCACATCGATACGGTCCTCGCGCTCGGTCTCGGCCGTGATCGCCGAGCGCATCTGGCCGACCGTGCTGCTTGTCGGCGTCTCGACCTTCCTCTCGGTCACCTTCGGGATCCTCGTTGGGATCTACGGGGCCTGGCGGCGCGGAAGCGCGTTCGATAAGGGTTCGCTCTTCGGTTCGCTGATCCTCTACTCCATCCCCGAGGGCTGGCTGGGGATGCTGCTGATCATCTTCCTGGTGTCGACGTGGAAATTGTTCCCCGCGGGTGGATACGCCCAGCAGTTCCCTCCGCTGTATGGGATCGCTCACGTCACGGACGTCCTCAACCATATGTTCCTGCCGGCTCTGACCCTGACGCTCGGTTACATCGGCGAGTACGCCGTCATCATGAGGTCGTCTCTGCTCGAAGTCATGGGCGACGACTTCATACAGACAGCGCGCGCGAAGGGCCTGCGCGACAACCTCGTGCGCAGACGTCACGCCGTTCCGAACGCCCTTCTTCCCTCGCTGACCCTCGTCTTCTACAGCTTCGGTTTCGTCATGGGCGGGGCCGTCATCACCGAGGCCGTGTTCTCCTGGCCGGGCCTGGGGCAACTCGAGTACCAAGCGATCAGCGAACTCGACTACCCAGTCATGCAGGGGTTGTTCCTGCTGCTGTCGGCCGCCGTGATCATGTTCAACCTTGCCGCGGACATCCTCTACGGCTATCTGGACCCAAGGATCAAGGAGTTCTGACCTGGCTTCGACCATAGATCTCGGCAAGAAGGGACCTCGCGCCATAGCCTGGTTGCGTCGAAGGCGGGCGCTTGCGACCTTCTGGAGTAAGTACCGGCAGAGCCCTATGGGCATCGGCGGCCTGGTCCTGATGGCCGCATTCGTCGCCGTCGCTCTGGCGGCGCCGCTTCTCGTCTCTCGTGACGGCTTGGACGTCTCGCTGGTCACCGCCAAGCCATACCTCCCACCGTCACTTGAGTTCCCCCTGGGCACGGACAAGTTCGGGCGCTCGGTGCTGACCCTGATGATCTACGGCTCGAGGATCTCCCTGTTGGTCGGCCTGATGGCCACGATCGTGACGATGCTGCTCGGCTCGGTGTTCGGGATCCTGGCTGCCTTCTACGGAGGACGGGTCGACACGATCTTGAACGGCATCACCAACTGGTTCCTGGTTATCCCCTGGATCGCGCTGGCCATCGTGATGGCGGCCATCCTGGGCCCAACCGTCTTCAACATCATCCTGGTCATCGGCATCACTTCGTGGGCCGGCACCGCCAGGTTGGTACGCGCGCAGGCCTTCACGGTCAAGGAGCGCCCTTACGTCGAACGCGCGCGAGCTCTCGGTTCCAATGACTGGCACCTGATCACGCGGCACATCCTTCCCAACGTGATGCCGGTCATCTTCGCCAATACGATCTTGACCGTGGCGCTGTCGATCCTGTCCGAAACGACGCTCTCGCTACTCGGCCTGGGCGACCCGAACGCCGTGTCGTGGGGGCAGATCATCAACGAGGCCTTCGAGCAGGGAGCGCTCACGGCCGGTTACTGGTGGTGGCTGATCCCGCCGGGTGTCGCGATCACGATGGTGGTCCTGGGATTCACGATGTGCGGCTACGCGATGGACGACATCCTGAATCCCAAGCTCCGCGCTCGCTGATGTTGCTCAGGTAGGCTCCGCCGGTGCGCGAGACCGAGTTCGACCTCAAGTGGCGCGTGGCTCGCGCGATGCTGGTGCCGTTCATGAGACTGCTCTTCTCCGTCAAGGTCGAGGGCATCGAGAATCTGCCACGAACCGGTCCGGCCATCCTTGCCTTCAACCACATCAGCGTGTTGGACGGGCCATGCGTGGCCATCGCCACGGCCTGGAAGCGCAGGCGGGCGACCCGGTTCCTGATCGCGACGGAGATCTTCGAAATGAGGTTCTCAGGGACCGTGATGAAGTTCTTCCATCAGATCCCCCTGCGGCGTGGCGGCGGCGATACCGACGCCCTGGACGAGGCGATCGCGACGATCCGCGCGGGAGCCTTATCCGCGATCGCGCCCGAGGGGTATGTGAATCCGGAGGCGACCGCCGGGCTTCAGAGGATCCGCAGCGGGATCGGTCGGATCGCCCTTCCGACCGGCGCCGTGGTAGTCCCCGTCGGCATATGGGGCACCCACAGGCGCTGGCCTCGCAAAGGACTGGTCGTCGGCCGCCCATGGCGCCCCAGACTGGCACTCGTCTACGGCGAGGCGCTCATCCCTCATGGCGACCCAGGGTCGAAGGACGACGTGAGCGCCTTCGGCGCGCGCGTTCGAGAGTCTTTGGAAGAACAGGTGAGGCGGGCGCAGGCGATCGCGGGTTAGCCCTGCTAAGCCGAAGGGCCGAGGGTCGGAACCCCCGGCCCTTCAAGGCCTTGCGGCGAGGCGGCCGAGCCTTAGCCCAGGGCCACCGCGCTGATCAGGTTCGAGTCGCGCAGCTTGCGAAGAGCTTCACGCTCGATCAGGCGAACCCGCTCACCGGACAGGCCGAGGACCTTGCCGGTCTCGCGAAGCGAGAGCGGCTGGCCGTTCTCCAGCCCGTAGCGAAGCGCCACAACGTGGCGCTCGCGCTCATCCAGAACGCGGTCGACGGCTCCGCCGATCTCCTCGCGGAGAAGGGCATCCTCGACCTCGTTGAACGCGGCGTCGGAGTCGACCTCTTCGATCAGGTCGCCGAGCTCGGTGTCCTCGCCCACGGGGGACTGCAGGGACAGCGGCTCACGGCGGCCCATCTCGGTCAGGTCATCGATCTCTTCGACCGTGGTGTCCAGCGCCTTCGCCAGTTCCTCGCGGCTGGGCTCACGTCCCATCGACTGGGCGAACTGGAACCGCGTGCGGTTCAGCTTGCGCAGCCGGTCGTGGATGTGAACCGGTAGCCGGATGGAGCGCGAACGGTCGGCGATCGCCCGGGTGATGCCCTGGCGGATCCACCACGTCGCGTACGTGGAGAACTTGAACCCACGGCGCCAGTCGAACAGCTCGACGGCGCGCATCAGGCCGATATTGCCTTCCTGGATGAGGTCCAGCAGGGGGAGCCCCTGGCCCTGGTACTTGCGAGCAACAGAAACCACGAGGCGAAGGTTCGCCATGATGAAGCGCTGGCGAGCGGATTCGGCCTTGCGGACCTCTCCCCTGGACTTGACGATGCTCTTCTCCGAGCGCAGGCGTCCGGCGCGGAGACGTTCCTCCGCCTCCTTGCCGTGCTCGATGGTCATGGCGAGCTCGACCTCCTCCTCTTTGGTGAGGAGAGGTTCCCTCGCAGCCGCCTCCAGGTAAAGCCGGAGGTCGTCCGCGTCATCTGTGCCGAGCGGCCGGGCCGGTTCTGGCATTCCCTATCACTCTCCTCCTCGAGGCCGTCCCACTGCAGGGCGCAGCGTTCTCGGTCCTCGGGAACTCGGGTTCCGTTTTCGTTGTGCAGCCGCCGGGGCCTGAGCGCGCGTGGACAGCGCGTTGGCAGCTTCTTGTGCGTATGGTATGGCGTCAGCCCTGCATTTGTAAAGCTCAGAGCGTGTAAAGGTCTTGTGACGACCTGTCCAGAACGGTAGGGTCCGGCGGATGACCGACGGGGTAACCCCACCATTCCCACCTCCTCCGGGCTCTGCAGACTGGAACGCTCCGCAGTGGCAGAACGTTCCCCGGATCATGCCTCCGGGTCGATGGCGGTTCGGAGATCCCTCGGGGCCAGGCACGCTCGACAGGTTCTTCCAGCTCCTCAGGGCGACGTTCGGACCCTCTGCAGCCCTGACACTCCTGCTGGTGGGGGTTCCGTCCTTCCTGCTCCGGCTGCTGAATGGGCGCAATTCGACGGCCGTCTTCAGGCCGGTCTGGGTATGGATCCACACAGGAGACTTCCCCCGGGTGTTCGAGGTCGACCCACAGCCGGCGCCGAACCCCTTGGTCGGCCCACTCAGCGGGGCTATCTCTTTCGTCCTGACTCCGTTGCTCTACGTTGCGCTGCTGCGCCTGATGCTCGGGACGGCGGCGGGGGAGACCCCCGACCCCCGAGGAGCCCTGCGCGGCGCTACCAGCAGGCTAGGCCCGGCGGTTGGGGTAGGGGCTTGCATGGTTGTGTGGATGCTGATCCCGCTCTTGGTCTTGGTCATCGCTTTCGTCGCGCTGGTGGAAGCCCATCACTGGCAGTTGGCTCTGGCAACAGCGGCCGTCGGTGTGATCTTGTCGTATTCGGTGCTCGCATACAGCCTCGCCGCACTGGTCGGCCAGGATCTGAGGACCTTCCGCGCCACCTCGCGATCGTTCGCGCTGACCCGCCGCAACGGGATGGGTAGTTTCCTACTCGTCTCCACAGCCCTTGGGATCAACCTGTCTTTGAACTTCTACGTCGGGACACTGGGGTTCAGCGACGCGATCTGGGTCTGGGCGGGGATCGCTCAGATGCTGTTGAGCGCGCTCACGATCCCGCCGGTGGGGGCTTTGATAGCTACCTGCTACATCGGCGGAGCGGGCCGCGAGGGATCGGCAGACCCCAGCCGGCTCCTTTCGGTGATGACGGCCAACGACCGAGCCTAGAGTCCTGATCCGCTTCGGTGCGCCGTTCGGAGCGCGCGTGAAGACGAACAGCCGCCCGGCGGCACTCTGGTACGCCCGAGGCGTCTAGGACCTGTTCAGGAGGGAGTGGGGCTCGGCCCCCCTCCCTCCGGGTCCGTCGCGCGTGTTGCCCTGCCCTCGGCCCAAGCCCGCATCGAGCGGATGTCCTCCTCGCGGGTCGCCGACAAAGGCGTCATGATCGCCAGTTCGCCCGGGACGCCATCGCTCGTGAGCTCCTTGCCATCGGCGTGGGCCCGGTAGGGCGCACCGACCCACACAGTTCCGCCGCTCTACGGGCGAAGGCCATGAAGCGCCCTTCGTCGTCCATCTGGGCGACGATCAACGGGTAGCGCGAGGCCAGCAGGAGCCGAAGATCATCGGTCGAGTCCATCGGCCGCAATCATGCCAGCGTGGGTAGGCTGGCGCTCGGATGAGCGAGAGCGATCTTCCCGCCGCGCGGATAACCGACATCGACGGTCCTGTTGCCTACCACGAGTGGCCTGGGCCTGAAGAGGCGACGTTCCTTCTCGTCCACGGACTGGGCGGATCGGCCGTGAACTGGATGAGGGTCGCCGAGGGACTCTCAGGGCTCGGCAGGGTGCTGGCGATCGATCTGCCCGGATTCGGACGATCCGATCTAGCCGGGCGAAGTTCGGCGCTGATGGACCAGCGCCGAGTGCTGTCCCGGTTCATATCGGAAAAGGCCTCGGGGCAGACGATCGTCTGCGGCAACTCGATGGGCGGGGGTCTTGCTCTGCTCCAGGCCGCGGTAGAGCCCGCATCGGTCGCCGGGCTCGTGCTGACCGGCTCGATCTTCCCGGCCGTAAAGCGCAGACCGCCGAACCCGCTCGTCGTCGCCGCCTTCGGTACCTACCAGGTGCCGGTGCTAGGTGAGATGGCGCTCGAGGCGCGCATCCGCAGGATGGATCCCGAGCAGATGGTCCGCCTCGGCTTCGCGATGTGCGCTGCCCGACCGGAGGAGATCCCTCGTGAGGTTTACGCGGCGCACGCCGAGGGACTGCGTGAACGAGCCAAGGATCCGGAGGCCGCGCGCGCTTTCGTCGAGGCGTCGCGCTCGATGATGCGGCTGGGGCGCCGGCCCCAGATAGCCGCCCGCGCCCTTGACGGAGTGCGTTGCCCGGTACTCGTTCTGCACGGGCGCCGTGACCGTCTGGTTCCAGTCAGTTGGGCCGAGGCCGCGGTGGCAGGCCATCCCTCTTGGCGCGCCCGCTTCTTCCCCGACCTGGGACACATCCCTCAGCTCGAGGCGCCCGGCAGATGGCTGACCGAGGTCGCGGACTGGTACTCGGAGGTCTTCGACTGAAGCCCGTGGAGGCCCGTCGGTGTTACGTTGCCCGCCGATGTCTCGCCGCGTAGTTCTGCTGCCGCTCGGACTGTTGTTCGTACTCGTGCTGGGACCGCTGAGCGCCCGCGCGGCCGAGTACTCCGAGTCGGTCTCGATGATCGACAACATCTACCAACCCGACTTCCTGCGGGTCGAGCCGGGTACTGAGGTCACCTTCACCAACGACGGCCACGATGCTCATACCGTCACGGCAGACGACGGCTCTATCGACTCGGGCTCGATCGCCCCGGGAGATAGCTTCGCCGAGACCTTCGACCAGCCCGGTGTCTACGCGTTCCACTGCACGTTCCACGGTTCGGCCGGCGCCGGTATGGCGGGGATCGTGATGGTCGGAGACGCCCCGATGCCCGAGTCCAACGGCGCCGTCGGACCCGGCCGCGAGCCGGTGCCGACCGGATTCGCGGACACCATCGAAGTGCCCATGGACGCCCCGACGATCCAGGAGGCGGTCGATGAGGCGGAGCCGGGCGGGATGGTTCTCATCTCGCCCGGCGTATACCCCGAGGCCGTGACCGTTACGACCCCGTTCGTCACGATCCGCGGCACCGACCGCAACACGGTGATCCTCGACGGAGGGTTCGAGTTCGCGAACGGTATCCACGTGATCGAGGCCGATGGTGTCTCCATCGAGAACTTGACCGCGCGGAACTACCGGGTGAACGGGTTCTACTGGACGTCGGTCCTCGGTTATCGGGCCTCCTACGTGACCGCCTACAACAACGGCGACTACGGCGTGTACGCCCTCGACTCGCAGTACGGGGTATTCGAGCACTCGTACGCGAGTGGGTCGCCGGATTCGGGTTTCTACGTCGGTCATTGCAACCCGTGCAACGCCGTGGTCGATGACGTCCTCGCCGAGAACAACGCCATCGGCTTCAGCGGGACGAACGCCGGAGGAAACCTGGCGATCGTCAACAGCGAGTGGCGTAACAACCTTGCGGGCATAGTTCCGAACACACTCGATCCAGGAGAAGGGGCTCCCCAGCAGGACATGCTCATCGCCGGGAACTACGTCCACGACAACAACTCGACGACCGCTCCGGCCAACGCCCTCGGGTACCCCGCCTATGGGATCGGGATCCTCGTCACTGGCGGCCGCAGCAACGTCATCGTCGCGAACCTCGTCGAAGATCAGCAGCTCTACGGGATCGCCGTGCTGCCCAACGTCGACGGGGGCCTCTGGCTCACGGGAGGGAACGAGATACGCGGCAACATCGTCGCCCGCAGCGGGATCGCCGACCTGGCGCTAGGAGGACCCTCCGCAGGAGGAGACTGTTTCTCCGGGAACGACGCTTCGACGAGCAGTCCGGCCGCGATCGAACTGCTGTACGCCTGCTCGGGCCTGAAGCTGAACCCTTCCGGCGGCGGAGACATGGCTCCCACTCTCAGTGCGGGGCAACGGTTCCTGGACGCGCTGGACGGAGAGTTCCCACGCGGGAGCTACCAGGATCAGCCCGCTCCGCCCGATCAACCTCAGATGCCGGAGGCTGCGGCAGCACCTCCCCACCCGGCCATCCCCGATTCGTCGGTGCCACCCACGTACCGTATCCGCGATCCACAC
Organism: Actinomycetes bacterium; assembly: GCA_031423155.1. Taxonomy (GTDB): domain Bacteria; phylum Actinomycetota; class UBA4738; order UBA4738; family HRBIN12; genus JANPEZ01. Next base: position 17,219 of record JANPEZ010000097.1, on the reverse strand, counting down.
GACATCCGCTCGGCCGGCGGGCCGCGCGTATCCAAGGAGGTAACCGTGTTCGGAATACCGCTCGCCGCATCCTGGTGGGGGCTCCTGCTCGGCCTCTACGGATACCTGCTTCCCGTCGTGCTCTACTCCGCGTGGGTCTCGGTAGCGATATGGGACCTGATGAGGCAGGAGGCCGCGTCGATCTCGCGGCGGTCGCGCTGGATGGCGGTCGTGCTACTGGTGCCGTTCGCCGGGCCGGTCATCTACTTCTGGCGCGGTGGGTCTCCGATCCCCAGGCAACTTCGGCTCATGCTCGTCGCCGGTGGGGCGGTCGGCTACGCGATCATCCTGGCGCTCGGGGTGTTGCTGGGCGGCTAGCCCAGCTCGATCCTCATCCGTTTGAAGCCCTTGCCTTTGGACTCGGTCTTGATGACCCGCACATGACCGACCTCGGCGGTCGACGCGACATGCGTTCCACCGTCGGCTTGCTTGTCGATGCCCTCGATGTCGACTATGCGGATCGGGTCCACATGCTCGGGGATCAGACTCACCTTGGTGCGGATGAGGTCGGGGTCGGACAGGGCCTCGGCCCTCGGAAGGAACGAGACCGTCACCGATCGGTTCTCGGCGAGGCGCGTGTTCAGCTTGGCTTCGACCTCGCGGCCGAAGTCCTGCGACATGGAGTTCAGCTCGAAGTCCATCCGGGCGGTTCCCGGTTCCATGCTCCCGCCGGTGACCTTGGCGCCATAGTCGGAGAAGATCACGCCCGAGAGGGCGTGCAGCGCAGTGTGTGTGCGCATGAGTGCGTGCCTGCGCTCCCAGTCGATCGCCGCGGTTACGGACGTTCCGACAGCGGGCTCCGTACCCGCCTCGACCACGTGCAGCACCCCATCGGCGGACTTGACGGTGTCGGTGACGAGGCAGCTACCGCCGTCCCAGGATAAGGTCCCCGTGTCGCCGGGCTGGCCTCCGCCGCGCGCGTAGAAGACCGTCCGATCCAAGATCACACCGTCGTCGGTGACGCCGGTAACGACCGCCTCACAGGTGCGGAGATAGGCGTCCTGTGCGCAGAGTTCCTCGGTCACGGGACGAACGCTATCGCAGGATCGTCGAGTCCGGGTGTTCGGGGGTTCCACTGCACCGTTCCATCAGGATCTCGCGCACCGCCCGTCAGACGTTGGGCTCGGCCACGCGGGTAGTGCGAACCAGCGAGGCGATGACCGCGCCACCCAGGATCAGCACTCCCCCCACTCCGGTCGAGACGCTGATGGCCTCGCTCAGGAAGTAGACGCCAAGCACGGCTACGGCCAGGGGCTCGAGGACACCGATGATCCCGCTCCGCACGGCCCCGATCCTCTGCAATCCCGCCAACATGGCGATGAACGCTCCAGCCGTGAAGACGCTCATCAGCCCGATCCTCCAGAGACGATCGAAGTCCTGTGGAACGGTCGTGGACCTGAAGGCGACTGCGAATGCCGCGTTGGCCACCGCCGCGCCCGACGCCAGCCAGAACGCCGATGTCATGGGGTTCGTCACCTTAAGGACCCGGTCGGCGCCGATCAGGTAGCAGCTGTAGGCGGTCGCGCACGAAAGGGCCAGGACTATCCCGATCGCGGCGATCTCGACTCCGGCTCCTCCCACAACCACGACGACGCTTCCGCAGATCGCGAACGCGAGCGCGAACCAGAGCGCGCGGGGCGGCGACCTGCGCTCAAGGGCGATGGTCGCAAGCATCACGATGGCCGGGTACGTGTAGAAGAGCAGCGTCACGGCGGCCGCGTTCCCATGGTTCAGCGCCGCGAAGTAGAACGCCGATTCGGTCCCGTAACCGGCGGTTCCCGCGATGATCAGGCCGAGGCGCTCGCCTCGCTCGGGCATCAAGGGCTTGCCCAGGATCACCAACAGACCCAGGAGGATCACAGCCGTCCCGAGGAAGCGCATCGAAAGCACGACGAAGGGCAGCTTTCCTTGCAGGGCTTCCTTGCCCAGAACGACGACGAAGGAGAACTGCACTGCCATCGCCACCGTCATCGCCGAACCCAGCAGTTCCTGGCGCGGGGTGCGGGCACGACGGGGGGAGACTTCGGCCACTTGCTTCACTCCTTCGGGCTCGGACTGCGCGTAGGCTTGCGGCGACCAGAGCAGAGCAGGAGGTTATCTCAGGTGCCCGAGATCGAGGTCAGCCGAGCAGACGTAGAGCAGTTCATGTCCCGTTTCCTCGTTCGCTTGATCGACGAGGCCGGCACCACCAGCCACGTCGTCATGATGTCGGGAGCAGATTTCGAAAGGCTCGGCGGCAACTACCGCTCGCCCGAGGAGTTCGTCCACGCCTGTTTCGAGTTCCTGCTGGAGAGGGAGCCGGCGGATCAGATCCTGCCCACCTTCGACATCAGCCAGATAAAGGACTTCTTCCCCGAATTCGAGACCCGTATCGACAGGCCCTCGGGTATCTAGGAGACGCCGAGGGGCGCGAACTGATCGCGGATACGCCGCGCCCAGGCTCCCACGAGAGCCGTGAGTCCCAGGAAGACGGCACCGGAAACCATCAGCACCAGCCGGGTGCGGCTCGCGCTCCCCTCCACCCAGATGAAGGACAGGATCAGGGCGGGGATGATGAATCCCAGGTTGTAGGCGATATCGAAAAGGGCGAACGCCCTGCCGCGGAAATCATCGGGCATCGACTGCTGCATGATCGTGTCGGCGGATATCTTCCCGAGGAAGAACGAGAAGAACCCCAGGAATAGCATCGCGGTGAAGCCCGCGAGGGAGACGGGAGCACCGAAGACGAGCGTTCCGCCACCTAGCAGCGCCATGGACGCCAGCAGCAGCCGGATGGGTGCGATCCGATCCTTCCACTTCTGGGCAAGGACCAAGCCCAACGCTCCCCCGGCGAACCCTCCTCCTCCGGAGATGGCCAGGGCCGTGCTGCTCGCATCGCCGCCCTCGACCAGGTTCTTCGCGTACAGGGCGAACGTGAACAGCCCGAACCCCCAGAACTGATAACGCAGCATCTGGAAGGAGAACAACCCGAGCGCAGCGGGCTTGCGGCTGGCGACCTCCTTGATCCCCGCCCTGATCGTCTTGACCACCTGAGAGGCCTCACGCATGAAGCTCGTCTCGTGCGGCGTGGATTCAGCGTGCTGCAGGCGTCGCGCCACGAACGAGGCCACCACCAGAACTCCGGCGCCCGCGACGACGACGAGCCACGCCGGCAGGACGGCGCCGGACCCGAGAGCGAAGGCGATGCCGACGATCTGGAACAACGCACCTCCGGCCTGAGACAAACCGTTGCCCTGCAGCAGGTCTTTGCCCGAGAGCACATCGGGTATCGCTGCCGACTTCACGGCGAGGGCGACCCTAACGCAAGCCTGCGCCGCCAGCAGGGCCAGGATCAGCGCCACGGTGGCAGCTACGTTCCCCTCCGAGGTCTCCTTGCCCAGCGGAAGGATGAAGCCGACCGCCACCGCCGTCACTATCACGGCGGTTACCAGGTTGGCCAGGCCGACCACCTTGCGCCGATGGAACCGATCGATGAACACGCCGATGAACGGGGAGATCAGCGTGTACGGAACGTAGAGCGCCAGGACCACCTTGAGCAGGTAGTCGGCCGAGGGGACCGTCGAGACGTCGAAGCCCTTCTCTCCTCCGAACGCGATCGACTTGCCGATGGCACCTTGAACCACACCCTGACCGGCCTGGGCGAGGAACTGAACGCCCACCAGCACCGAGTAGTCCGGGTTGGAGAAGACCGAGAACATGTTGTTGAAGAACCCGGAGAACCCGTCCAGAACCCGGGTCAAGCCCTTGGACCCGACGCGCAGGCCCCCCGCAACGCCGACGGCCAACAGTGCCGAAGCCCACCCCTGCGCGACGCCGAACGATGTGCGCGTGACCGAGACGACGAAGATCCCGGACAAGATCACCAGGACCGTCGATATCCCCGGGATCAGCGCGATCTTGAGCCAAGGGTCGTCTAGGTCGAACCAGGGTGCGGCTATCAGTCCCGGCACGACCAGCAAGAGCACCAGCGCCAAGATCACGAGCAGGTTGTGGACGGGGTTCCCCAGAGGACCGGGGTGGTTGGCGTACAGGTTCGCCGTGGCTTCTTCCGCCGTTTTCGCGGCGGCCAAGGCCTCCGGGGACGGCGTGACAAGACCTTCACCGGTCACCACGGCGATGTCGTCGCTGATCTTCAGGAGGTTGGCCGGCGCCGGATCTTGGTCCAGGAGCGCCGTGTTCTCGGTGTTGCCGTTGAACTGGCGGATCAAGAATGCGACCGGTAGCTCGGGGAAGTCGCGAGTCATGCGCTGGATCTCTCCGTAGAAACCCAGGGTCATCTTGTTGTAGGTCGGGTCGGTCAGCAGGGTCGGATGGTCATCTGCCGGAAAGCCCGCGGCCGCCAACTCGGTGAACGTCTTGACGTCTCCGAAGTAAGAGAAGTCCATCTCGACCCGGTCGCCGGGCACCCCGGTACGAGAGACGTTCGTGAACGTTTTCGCCCAGCCGTACGCCTGGTACGTATCGCCGAAGTTGAGGACGAAGACGATCGGGTGGCCGGGCTCGGACTCGATGATGGCCCGGGCCCCTGCGAGCGCGGTTCGCGTCGGCTGATCGATCCACTGGTTGTTCTCGTTCGCGAACTGGGACGCGTCGCGACCCTTGACCCAGACGTAGCCGAACGAGCCGATCAACGCCACCGTTGCGATCATCCCGACGACCTTGCGAGCGCCCGTGCGAGACGTCATCCAGCGGATGGCCACCCAGGCGCCGAGTCCGAGCAGCGGGAACAGCGCGGTCGTGGCGTTCATGAAGCGGTAGTACGGATAGGCCTTGCCCGCGAGGAATCCGAGCGTTCCAAGCAAGGGAAGCATCAGCCAGATCGACGTGATCGAGAACGTGTCCGCCGGCTGTCTCCGCTTGCGGGAATCCCAGACGGTCCAGACGATCGCGAGCCCGATCAGGGGAAACGTGATCAGCGGCTGCAACGACTGAACCCATTGCCCCAACCTGTCCTGGAAGACCGCCTGCGTATACGGAGGAGGAAGTGCCGCGTCAGCCAGCGATCCCGCGACCCCCCACGGCCCGACCAACCACAACGCAAGTCCGAAGATCATCCCGAACCCGGCGCTCAACAGACCCGGCCCATCCGACTTCAGCGCCGACCCGAGTGAGAACCTCGAAGTCAGGAAGTGCCAGCCGAAGACCGCCATGAGCGACATCCCGAAGATCACACACGTCGTCGGATGAGTGAATGCGGCCGCCACCCCTATGAGGAACACGGCTGAGCGAGCACCCCACGATTCGCGTGCGGGTTCCAAGAAAGCCAGGAGAAGCGCCATCAGGAACAGGACCGTGATGTTGTCCAAGTAGCCGACGTAAGGAGTCGTCATGAACAGAGCAGCGGTCGAGAGCATCACGAGCAAGAACAGGAGCGGGTCGCGCCTGCGCCTGTAAGCGAACGCGCCGATCGCCAGACCGGTCAGGACGGGGACGCCGATCATCATGAAGGCGCTGAAGGTATAGAGGTCGACCCCCGCAACCCGTTGCAGGATCGAGCCGTACATGGGAACCGAGACGCGATAGCCGCCACCGAACATCGCGAACGGACCCCAGTCGCCGACGATCGATCCAGGGTCGCCCTGGGTCATGATCGCCGAGCGCCACGTGTACCAGGCGGGATCACGCGTCGGTGCGCTCACCGACGGGTCCATGAGGAAGGTCCAACCGAAGGCGAGCAACAAGACGCCGATAGCCGCCAGCAGCACGACAGGCTTAGCCAGAAGGCCGCCTGCGGACCCGCCTCGGGTGTCTTCTCCCACGCTCATACTCTGCCGCTCTCCTCGGATGATCTTCCGCTAACCCCGCCGGGCCTCAGGCAGGCACGGAAGCTGAGAGAGCATAGTCGAAGGGAAAGCGCCTGAGAAAACGGTGTCATCCTCATGCCCGGGCTGCGGCGTGCGGCCGCTCTTCACGGTCTGCGTCTGGGTCAAACCCATGATGAACTTCGAGACGTCCTCGAGCGTGTAGCCGTTCTGAGCGAGCTCGGACTCGTTCAGCCAAAGCTCGGTGGTGCGGTTCTTGACTATCACGGGTACGTCGTCGCCGTCATCGAAATGCTGAACGAGCTGCTCCTCGAGACCGGCGGTGTCTATCTGGAACGCGCCCGACTCCAGCGGATCGCGGTTGGTCCCGTGATCAGCCGTGATCGCGATCACCCACTTTCCCGCACCCACGGTCGTGTCGAGGAACTCGACGAACGTCTCCAGGTTCTCGTCCTGGACCTTCAGGGCGTCCGACATCTCGATGCCGTCCGCACTGAACTGGTGACCGATCACATCGATCGCCTTGTAGTTGAGATAGAGGATGTCGGGTATGTCGTCGGATCCGAAGCCCTCACGGCTGATGACCTCTTCGAAGAGCTGGGTCTGATACGGGGTACGCGCGGGCGTGTCGAACCCGTTGTGGAGCTGGGCGATGCTGTTGTCACGCCAGTTGCCATCCAGGGCGCCGTCCAACCGGTCGAGTTCGGCGTTGAAGCCCTCTATCGACGGAAGATCGTTGACGTAGGACGGCAGGCCATAGAAGGGGGCCATATCGGAGGTGAGGTTCCAGGAGATCGCCGAGTCATCTCCCCCGGTCGAAGCGAACTCCTTCTCGCGGGTGACCGCGATGTCCTGATCGCCTCCGTTGAACTGCGAACCATGACTCATCATCATGATGTGCGCCGACAGGCTCGCCAGAGCGCCGACGAGCGGCCGGTTGCCCATCGCTCGGTCGTACAGGTCAGCCAGCGTCGGCGTAACCATGAAGGCCGGTCCCTCCGCGTTCGGCTTCTGGATCCTGCCGTTGAGCAAGATGTACTCATCGACCATCCCGCTGTGCAGAGGGAAGGCTCCCGTTCCCATCGTCGCGTGCCCCGTCGGAGTGTTCGACGGAGACGATCCGACGGACGCGTGCGTGAACCAGGCGCCGTCACCCTTGATGGACTCGAGATAGGGATATGAGTCGGGCCAACGCTCGAGAACGTCCATACCTCCCGAGTCCCACACGATCGTCACGACGAGCCGCGGCAATGGCCGGGCAGGCAGGAGGGCCTGGGTCTGCGCCTCTCCGTCCGGCGCATCGAACGGGAAATCGAGCAGCGCTCCGGTCGTCGGCGCCAGGTCGGCCAACGTAACCGGCTGCGGATACACGCCCGGGCGGATGTAGCCGGGGCCGTAGAAGAAGAACGGCACGTCCTGCGTGTAATCATAGGGAGAGGAGTGAGTAAGACCCGCTCCGACGTAGTCGGGGAACTCGGAGATCAGTTGGATGTTCCCCGAACGGCCCGGCATCACGCCTCTCCAGGTTCTGAGTAGGACCTCGTGGGAGTTCTGGGCGCAGACCTGCTTGGCCAGCGCGCCGGTGGTCACTTTCGTCGGCGCGGCGGTCGGCTCCGAAGTAGCCTCGGAGGGGGAACCACTTGGGGTGCTCGACCCGGTCGAGGATGACGTACAGGCGACCGAGATCAACCCGGCCACTGCCAGCAGCGCAGCGGCCACGCGGGGGGAACGCCTCATTCTTGAGCCTCCGGGAGACAGGACAACGGCTCGGAGAAGATAGCCGACACGAAGGCCGAAGCGAAAACCTTCTGCCCCTGCTCGGAGGCAGGCATGCTCGAGGGGTTCGGCGAGGCCTGACCGCGCGTGTAGTTGCGGATGAAGTCCGCGACGTCTCGAGCGGTGAATCCGTTCTGCTCGAGCTCGTCGGTGAACAGGAAGATCTCGCTGGTCCTCACCGCCTGTACGACCGGGTCGGCGTCGGAGTCCTCATCGAAAGCAGCCTCCAGGTCGCTCTCCAGAGCCGAGGGAGTCACCTGGAAAGCCCCGGACACCGCCGGATCGAACTGCGCGCCGTGGTCGGCGGTTATCAACAGCACCCAGTTGCCCTTGCCGGCGGCCGAGTTGAGCATGCGGATCATGTCCTTGAGGCTCGCGTCCTGCCACCGGAGGGTGTCCTGCATCTCGACGCTGTTGAGGCTGTAGAGGTGGCTGATGTGATCGATGATCTTCGAGTTGATGAAGAGCATGTCGGGGACATCGTCCTTGCCGAAGCCTTCCCGTTCGACGACGGCTTCGTAGACGCGGTCCTGGTAGGGGACGCGAGCAGGCGTCGCCCATCCCTCCTCGAGCTGGGAGATGTCGTCTTGACCCCACTTCCCGTCGATCGCACCGTCCGCGGCGTCCAGTGCCGGAGTGAAGTGCGACAGCGGCGGCAGGTCGTTCACGTACTTCGGGAACGTGTACCAGGGGGCGTTCTTGCCGGTCAGGTTCCACTCGGTTCCCTCCGAGCCCTCGTTGTCGGCGAGCGAGGGGGTGCGAAGGATCGCTATGTCGCGGTCGCCTCCGTTGAAGAGAGCGCCGTGGCTCATCATGTTGAGGTGCCAGGTAACGCTCGCGATGCCACCGATGATCGGCTCGTTGCCCATGGCTCGGTCGTAGATGTCGGCAAGTGTGGGAGCCGTGAACAGCTGAGGTCCCAGCTGTCCCGAGCGGGTGAGCACGGGACCCACCCTGAACTCGGCGTCGACCTGCCCCGTATGCATCGGGAAGGCACCGGCGCCGATCGTTGCGTGGGTCGCCGGGGTGATCGAGGGCGACGAGCCAACCGTAGCGTTCTCGAACCAGACGCCCTTGGGGATAAGCGACTTCATGACGGGCCAGTCGTTCGGGTAAGCGCTGAGCACATCGCGCCCGCCCGCGTCCCAGACCATCGTCACGATCAGCTTGGGCGTCTGCGTATCCGAGGGGAGCACCTCGGGCATCAGCTTGCCGTCGGGCGCGTGGAACCCGTCGAATCTGAGCAAGCCGGCCTGGGTCGGTGCGATATCCGCGCTCGTCACCGGCCTCTTCACGACGCCGGTCGGCGGAACTATCCCGGGTCCGTACCAGAACATCGGCACATGCTGCAGGTAGTCCCAGGGACCCGAGTGAGGGTAGTTGGAACCGAGGAAGTTGGGCTCATCCGGCACCAAGAGGATGTCGCCGGAACGATCCAGGTCGGTACCCCTCCAGATCCTGAGCAGCTGTTCGCCGGGCAGTGAACAAGCGCTGGCGATATCGGGGTCCGACGACACCGCCGAAGCGGCCGATGCCGATACGGCCAGCAGCAAGACCAGCGCGAGTGCCGTCTTCTTCACGGCGTGGCCTTCGGCGCTCGGGGAAGGCAATCCATCTGCGTCAGCGCCGTCGTCGGGAAGACGGCCGAGAAGACGAGATCGCTCTCATGACCGGGCCCTATGGTCATCCCGGCCTTGAGGGTGTCCTCCTGGGTAAGACCCATGATGAAGCTCGCTACCTCCGAAAGGTCGTGACCGTTGGAGCGAAGCTCATCCAGGTCGAGCCAGATCTGAGTGGGGCGCATCTGCTGTATCACCGGCACTTCATCTCCGTCGTCGAAGCGTTCGGTAACCGCGGCCTCCACCTGGTCTATCCCTATCTGGAAGGCGCCCGTGATCGCGGGGTCACGCTGGTGACCGTGGTCGGCCGTCAGAGACATCACCCACCGGCCCTCGCCGACGAGCCGGTTGAGGGCATCGATGAGGACGGGCAGATCGGCGTCCTGCGCTCGCAGCGACTGCTGCATCTCGGTACCGTCGGCACTGAATATATGCCCGACCGTATCGATCACCTTGTAGTTGAGGAACAGCAGGTCGGGCGTCGCGTCCGCCCCGAACCCCTCGCGGCGGATCACCTCCTCGACAAGGCGGGTCTCCAGGGGGACCCTCGCAGGAGTGTCGAACCCCTGACGTAGCTGCTGGATGTCGTTGCCGATCCACTTGCCGTCGAGTGCCCCGTCGCGGGCATCCAGCGCGCGCAGGTCCTCGGGGAATCCCGGGTCGTCGTTCGCATAGGCGGGGAACGAATAGTAGGGCGCCATCTGAGCGGTCAGGTTCCATCGGTATGCCTCGGCCCCACCCGTCTCCGCGTTCGCGAGCTGGCGCTCAACGACGAGGTCGGCATCGCCTCCTTCGAACTGACTACCGTGACCCATCATGGCGACGTGAGGATCGAGGGTCGCGATCGTTCCGACCAGCGGAGCGTTGCCCATCGCCCGGTCGTACAGGTCCGCGAGGGTCGGCAGCAGCAGCGTTCCCGGACCCTCGTCGAAGGGCTTTAGGATCGTGCCGTCGAACCGCATGAACTCATCGACCACACCGGCCCTCCAAGGGAAAGCCCCGGTTCCCATGGTCGAATGGCTCGGAGGAGTGTTCGAAGGCGAGGCTCCCACGGTCGCGTTCTCGAACCACGTGCCTTCGGGGATCAGCGCCTTGAGGTTGGGCCAATCGTCGGGCCAAAGATCCAGGACATCACGGCCCGCACCGTCCCAGACCAGGAGGACGACCAACCGAGGCAGCGGCGGATCAGGTGCCAGGGCCTCGTACATCGGGCGGCCGTCGGGCGCATCGAAACCCTCGAAGCTCAGCAACGCCGCCTGGGTCGGCGCAACGTCTGCCAACGTAACCGGCCGATCGACGATCACTCCAGCTTCGACGAAGCCAGGCCCGTACCAGAGCATCGGGATGTCCTGCACGTAGTCCCAGGGACCCGCGTGGGTCAGGCCTCCGGCGACGAAGTTCGGCTCCTTCGGCAGCATCTGGATCTCGCCTGAGCGACCGAACATCGTTCCGCGCTCGATGCGAAGCAACAGCTCGCGGGGAACGGTCTCACATAGCTGCGAAGCCAAGGCCCGGACGCCGACTCCCGGGATGCTCGAGGGAGCCGGTGGCGGCGTGGAGCTCGAGCGGGTACATGAAACCCAGAGCAGTCCCACGGCGACGACGGCCGGCAGCCGTCGGCGAGTGATCACGCGCGCGCCTCGGGCAGGCAGGCCAGGTCGCTCATCAGCGCCGAGGGGAACGAGGCCTGGAAGACCTTCTCGCCCGCGAGAGCGGGATCGACAACGACGCCGGCGCCCGCTGTGTCCTGCCTGGTCATGGTCATGATGAAGCGAGCCACGTCATCGAGCGTGTAGCCGTTCTTGGTCAGCTCCTCGACGTTCATGAAGATCTGGGATGGCTGGATCAACTGCACGACGTGGGTCTCATCACCGTTGTGATCGAACTCAGAGTTGATCGCCGCGGCCACCGGGCCCGTCTCGATCTGGAAGGCGCCGGACACCTCCGGGCTCGGCATCGCCCCGTGGTCGGCAGTAAGGACCAACACCCAGTTGCCTTCGCCCACCTGTTCGTTGAGGAGATCGATGAACACCTTCAGCGAATCGTCCTGGGCGCGGACCGCATCGTCCATCTCTGGACTGTTCATCGACCATATGTGACTGATGTAGTCGATCTCCTTGTAGTTGATGTACAGAAGGTCTGGGGTTTCGTCGGCGCCGAAACCCTCACGCTTGATGATCTCCTCGGCCACCCGAGTCTGATACGGAACGCGCGCCGGGGTGTCGAACCCGCCCAGCAACTGGTTGATGTCGTTGTTCCTCCACTTGCCATCGATCTTTCCGTCGGCCGCATCGACGGCTTCGACGTCCTTTCCGAATCCGGGGACATCGTTGACGTAAGGCGGGATCGAATAGAAGGGCTGCAGGATCCCAGGGAGGTTCCACTTGAACCCTTCGTCCGTGATCGTCTCGCCGCCCGTCACCGAACGGGTGAGCATGATGTCCTTGTCGCCACCGTTGAAGAAGGCGCCGTGGCTCATCATCCCCGAGTGGATGTTTACGGTCGCGACGGTCCCCACGATCGGTGCGTTGCCCATCGCGCGGTCATAGAGATCCGCCAGGGTCGGAATATCGATGAAGGCCGGGCCGTGCACCCACGGCGTCGTTAGCGTGTTGCCGATCCGCATGCGGTGACCGACGAGTCCGTGGGTCCTCGGGAGCGCGCCGGTTCCGATCGTGGCGTGTACCTGCGCAGTACTGGTCGGCGACGAACCGACGAAGGCATTCTCGTACCAGGCGCCTTGAGGTATCAGGGACTGCAGGTAGGGCCAAGAGCGAGGGTGGGCCTCCAGAACGTTTCGACCCCCCGCATCCCACACCATGGTGACGATCAGCTTGGGTGAGCCTGGCCGATCCGCGGCCGGAACGAGCCCATCGGTCATCGGGGATCCATCCGGTGCGGCGAAGTCGAAGTGCAGCAAAGATGCGACGGTGGGGGCGACATCGGCCAGGGTCACAGGCTTCTGCACCTTGCCGATCGGCTTGATGTATCCGGGCCCGTACCACAGCATCGGAACCCCTTGGACGTAGTCCCACGGTCCGACGTGGGGCAGGCCCGAGCCGACGAAGTTCGGCTCGGCCGGCACGATCTGTAACTCGGGGCTGCGATCGGGGCTGTAGCCCTGCCAGGTCCTCAGCAGCTCATCGTGGGTGAGCGAGCACGCGGCCTTGACGATGTCGGCGTTGGAGGGGACAGCGCTCGCGAAGGTGCCCGATGCCGCGAAGAGGGCAAGGGCAAGCACGGCAAGAGCTGGACGCCGGGGGGTCATCGTCGTGATACGAAACACGACAGGAAGACAAACGGCAACCCGGGCCTCATCCGCATCCCCTGCACGTGCCCAGCAGGTCCAGCCTGTGCCCTACCGTCGACCAGCCGGTCTCGACCTCCAGACGCGCCATCGTTTCCTCCATCGTCTTCTCGAACCGACGTGGGATCGTCACGTCCTCGACGGCACCGCAGTTGGTGCAGATCAGGTGATGGTGGTGCTCGGTCAGATCCTCGGCCAGTTCGTAGTGACCGAACTCGTCGTCGGTACTGACTCGTCTGACGACGCCGGCGGCCTCTAGGGTCGCCAGGTTCCTGTACACCGATGACTGCGGCAGGTCGCGACGACCTTTGAGGACATCCCGGATGGCCAGTGGGCTCGCGGATCCGGCCAGTATCTCGACGAGCTTCCTCCGCCTGGGCGTGTATCGCTGACCTTTCGAATGAAGCTTCGAGGCCACGGTCGCGTGCAGTTCCTCGGTCATGGCGCCTCGGATGCTAGCGAACGGGGTACGGCTCGCTTGACGGCTGCGACCACCGTGAAGACTGTGGCCGCCACGAGTACGATCGCTCCCCCCGGCGCCAGGTCGAAGGCCCTGCCGATCAGGAGACCGGCCGCTGCCGACAGGGCTCCGATACCGGCCGCTGCCCGCAGGGTTCCGGTGAACGAGCGAGCGAGCAACTGCGCCGACGCAACGGGCAGCACCATGAGAGCGGCGATCAGCAAGATGCCTACGATCCTCATCCCGGCGACGACTACCGCCGCGGTCACCGCGGCCATGATCGTGTTTATCCGATCGACCGGGAGCCCGGCGACGCGCGCCCATTCCTCGTCCGTGACGACCGCGAACAGGACACGGTGAAGGACCAGCACGCCCGCTCCTACGGCGGCTCCCAGGAGAACCGTCGTCAGAACCTCGGCATCCGTTGCGGTGTAAGGATCACCGAACAGATAAGTCAACGTCTCGAAGTCAGCGCCACCGGTTCGACTGACGAACACGGCGCCCAGCGCCAGGCCCGTGTAGAAGAGGAGCGCCAGCGCCAGGTCGCCCGAAACCCGGCGGCGCGCACGGAGCAGCTCGACACCGACGGCCCCGACCACCGCGAAGACCAGTGCCGTCCACACGGGCCATATCCCGGTGAGCAATCCGGCTCCGACTCCGGCGAACGCTACGTGACCGATACCGTCGCCGATCAGTGACAAGCGCTTCTGCACGAGGAACGTTCCGATCATCGGGGCGAACCCTCCTATCACGGCGCAGGCGACCAGCGGAACGAGCAAAGCGGGCGAGACCGCGATCACTTCAATCCCTCCAACCAAAGGGGCAGGTCCTCCTGGTGGATGCCGAGTGATACCCCCTGCGCCGCCAATTCGGAGGGAGGGCCGTCGAACAACACTCGCTCCTTCAGGACGATGATGCGGTCGACATCGGGGGCGACCGCCGACAGCTCATGCGACACGAGCAGCACTCCCGCGCCGTGATCTTGGATCAGGTGGACGAGGGAATCCCGGAACCTTCGCTGGGACTCCGCATCGACACCGGCGATCGGTTCATCGAGGACCAACAGATCCGGCTGGCTGGCGAAGGCGCGCGCGATGAACGCCCGTTGCTGCTGTCCCCCCGACAGCTCGCCGATGGGCGTGCCCGAGGAACCGCCGAGCCCGACCGACTCGAGGGCGTGAGCGACCTCGGTCCGATCCTCGGCCGCGAGTGAGCGCCACCATCCACGACGATTCAGGAGTCCGGCGGTCACGATCTCGGCGACGGTCGCCGGCACTTCGGATGCCAGGGAAGGGCGCTGGGGGACGTATCCCAACCTCCAGCGCTCGTCGAAGGAACGGGCCGGGACGTCGAAGAGGGTGACCGACCCCGCTTGCGGCGAGAGCGACCCGAGCAAGATCTTCAGCAGCGTCGATTTTCCCGATCCGTTCGGTCCGACCAGTGCGACGAACTCACCGGCTCGAACCTCGAGCGACACTTCACGCAGGACCGGCTCGCGTGTGTAGCCGAAAGTGACTTGCTCAGCTTTGAGAATGGTTCTCATACTCATCTTGACGCAGCGTAACCGGCCAGCCGTCGGGGCGTCAAGACCGGGCAGGGGCGGGTAGCGTTGCTGGCCATGAGCGTTCGCTTCGGGATCGGGCTCTTCACCGGGCAGATACCTGCCGGCTCTCCGCGTACCTTCGAGCAGGAATACCGCGAGACCCTCGAACTGGTTCGGCTGGCGGAGGCCCTCGGGTTCGACTCCGCATGGGTCTCTGAACATCACGGCTCATCCGACGGCTACTTCCCCTCCCTCTTAACGATGCTCGGAGCGTTCGCGGCGGCGACCGATCGGATCCGGCTCGGCACCGGCGTCATCCTGACTCCCCTGCATGATCCGATCCGGCTCGCCGAGGACGCGGCCACAGTCGATCAGCTCTCCGGGGGCCGGCTAACGATCGGCCTGGGCATCGGCTGGCGCGAGGAGGAGTTCCGGATGCTCCGGATCCCCTTCGCCGAGCGGCTCGCGCGCACCGTCGACACCGTGCACATCCTGCGTCACGCCTTCACCGGCGAGAGATTCTCCTTCGCTGGAAGCGTCTTCAACTACGAGGACGTGCGCGTGACCCCGCCTCCCGCCCAATCGGGAGGACCTCCGATCCTCATGGGGGGTTACGTCGACGCTGCGATGCGGCGCGCCGGAGCGTTGGGCGACGGACACATCACCGACGCCGACGACATCGACTTCGTGCGTCATGCGGTCTCGGAGATGGAGTCGGGGGCCCGCGACGCGGGCAAGGATCCGGCGCCGCTTCACCTGGCGGTCTTCCTCAACACCTTCGTGGCGCCCGAGGGCGAGGACGCGTGGGCGCTCGCTCGCGAGGGCGTTATCCATCAATGGGGCGCGTACGAGGCTTGGGACGCCGGACACGACACACCCTCGCACGATTCCCTCGAACCGGGAGTCTCGGACGAAGCCGCTGCGCGCAAGGCAACCATCGCCGGAACGCCGGGGCAGGTCGCAGCCCAGCTTCGTCCACTCGTCGAAGCCTTCGCCGGAAGAGAGAACTTCGATCTGATAGTTCGGCTCCACTATCCCGGGATGGCCTTCGACACCGCCGCCCGCGCCGTCGAACTGTTCGGCGAGCACATCCTGGGCCCGCTCAAGGGCGCCTAGGGCCCGCGTTCGACGGACCCGAGGCTACTATCGGCGGGTGACGCCCCCCACCGAACACCGGCCTCGACGACTGCTAGCCGTGGTGGTGGTCTCGGCCCTGATGGCCGTCCCACCAGCCCTGCTTCGCCTCTCCTGCTCCTTTCAGACCTGTTCGGCCAACGGCTCGAGCCCGGCCATCGCCGTCCCCTTCTGCCCGTTGCCCGCATCGCTGCGCGAGCTCCTCTCGGCGGGATTCCGCACGGGGCGTTCTCCCGATGTCATGGGCGTCACGAAGGTTCCTTTGATCGTCGGCTCCACCGGCCGGGGGGAAGGTCCCGTTTGGACCTCGCTCTCGTCGGTCGCCGACACGAGGGTTCCGATCGTCTTCTTCGGCACGGGCATATCGCCCGACGCGCTCCCTGAGGGAACCGGCCTAGATCAGATAGCTCCGACCATCGCCGCCGCGATCGGACTGCGAAGGCCTCACCCGAGCGTCCGCTCGGGTGAGCAGGTGAGCGGTGTTGCAGGTGGCGACGAACCCAGGCTCGTCCTGCAGATCGCCTGGAGTGGGATCGGTACCGCGGACCTTCGGGCCGACCCGAAGGCCTGGCCCGCATTGCGCTCGTTCATCGACGAGGGCGCGGGAACCCTGGAGGGCACGACCGGATCGCTGCCGATCGATCCGGCGGCCTCGCTCACTACGATCGGAACCGGAGGGCTGCCGTCTCAGCACGGCATCACCGGCTCGCTCATAAGGGGCGACACCGGTGACGTGGTCGCGCCATGGAGCCCGAAGGCACCGCCCTCGATCATCGCGACCCTCGGAGACGATCTGGATCGATCCTCGGGTCTCGCATCCAAGATCGGGATGGTCGAACCTGACACATCAGACCGAGGCCTGATCGGCGGCACCTGGTACCCCGGCCGGGACGACGACTCCATCGTGCTTGCGAGTCGCGCGGCCGATCAGACGGCCGCCGTCCGGCGGATGCTCGCCCAGGGGTTCGGCTCCGATCCCGCCCCCGATATCCTCGGCATCGTGATGCAAGGTTCGGTCGAGGAGATGGACCGCGAACTTCGCGAGGTGATGGAGATGGCCCGAAGGGCGACCAACGGTTCGGTCCTGATCACGGTCGCGGGCACGGGAGGCAGCCCCCGGATCCCGGCCGCGGCGATGTCGGCCGACGATCTGGCATCGGCCATCGACTCGGCCACGGGCATCGACACCCCTTTGGTGCAGGCGGCGATCCCCGGTGGCGTCTTCCTCGATGAAGAGGCCCTGATCGAAGCCCAGGTCTCCGGACAGGTTGTTCAGAAGGCGTTCATCGAGATCAGCGACCCGAACGGCGCACCTGCGATGGCCGACGCCTTCCAGGCTTTCTCCGTCTCGTTCGGCAGGTACTGCTGATGGTCACGGCAACCGCGACGAAGCGGCCCGTGACCTCCCGGTTCGCCCTCACGCTGATCTGCGCGCTGACTCTTTTCGCGGTCGTTGTCCGGATCGCCGAACCCGGACGTATCGCCTGGTTGCAAGCCGCGATGATCGTGTTCGGCTCGTTGCTGATCCAAGCCCTGCCTTTCGTTCTGGTCGGAGCCCTTGCGGCGGCGGCGATCGAAG
>JANPEZ010000096.1:0-8332 GCA_031423155.1 Actinomycetes bacterium | reverse complement strand
GAGCGTGGTCTTGCCGTGGTCGATGTGACCGATGGTGCCGATGTTCAGGTGGGGCTTGGTCCGCTCGAACTTCTGCTTAGCCATCTCCTCTTCCTTCCTTTACTCGCCGGTCACCCGGGCGACGATCTCCTTGGCGATCTGCACCGGAACCTCGTTGTATGCGTGGAGCTGCATCGGACTGTGCGCGGCGCGGCCCTGGGTGCGCGAGCGAAGCTCTGTCGCGTAGCCGAACAACTCGGCCAGCGGCACCAGGACACGAACCGTCTTCTGACCGGAGCGCTCATCGATGTTCTCGATGCGCCCGCGGCGGGCGGTGATGTCACCCATGACGTCACCGATGAACTCTTCGGGGGTCGTAACTTCGAACTCCATGACGGGCTCGAGCAGCGCGGGGTCGGCGCGGCGGGCGGCGTCCTTGACCACCATCGAACCGGCGATCTTGAAAGCCATCTCCGAGGAGTCGACCTCGTGGTACGAACCGTCTATCAGGGTCGCGCGAACGTCGACCATCGGGTAGCCGGCCATGATGCCCGACTCCAGCGCCTGCTGGATGCCCTGGTCGACCGCGGGGATGTACTCGCGCGGGATCTTGCCGCCGACGATCTTGTTGATGAACTCGTAGCCCCCGCCGGGGCCTGTCGGCTCCAGGTCGATGACGACGTGAGCGAACTGGCCGCGACCGCCGGTCTGGCGGACGAAGCGGTGCTCGATCTTGTGAACCTGCTTGCGGATGGTCTCGCGGTAGGCGACCTGGGGCTTGCCCACGTTCGCATCCACCGAGAACTCGCGCTTGAGCCGGTCGACGATGATGTCCAGGTGCAGCTCGCCCATGCCCGAGATGACCGTCTGGCCGGTCTCGTCGTCGAACTTGACGACGAAGGTCGGGTCCTCGTCTGACAGCTTGGCGAGGCCGTTGCCCAGCTTGTCCTGGTCGGCCTTGGTCTTGGGCTCTACCGCCACCGAGATGACCGGCGTCGGGAAGCTGATCGATTCCAGAACCACCTGCTTGTCCGGATCGCAGATCGTGTCACCGGTCGTTGAGTGCTTGAGTCCGACCACCGCGACGATGTCGCCCGTGAACGCCGCGTCCAGATCCTCGCGGTGGTTCGCGTGCATCTGCAGGATGCGCCCGATCCGCTCTTTGCGATCCTTCGTCGAGTTCATGACGTGCGAACCGGACTTCAGAACGCCGGAATAGACACGAAGGTACGTGAGCCTGCCGACGTAGGCGTCGGACATGATCTTGAATGCGAGCGCCGCGAACGGCTCGCTGTCATCGGGCTTGCGCGCGACCTTCTTCTCCTCGTTGTTGGGAAGGTGTCCCTCCAGCGGAGGAACGTCGAGCGGCGAGGGGAGGTAGTGCACGACGGCATCGAGCAGCAGCTGAACACCCTTGTTCTTGAACGCCGAGCCGCAGAGGACCGGCACGCCTTCGTTGGCCAGAGTCGCCCGCCTGATCGCGCGGCGCAGTTCGTCGATCGTGGGCTCTTCCTCGTGGATGAACTTCTCCATGAGGGCCTCGTCGTGGTCGGCGAGCTTCTCGAACAGCTCGTGACGGGCCGTGTTGGCGGCATCGACGTACTCGGCGGGGATGTCGGTGTCCTTCCACTCCTCGCCCATCTCGCCCTCCCAGTAGTGGCCCTTCATGTCGACGAGGTCGATGACCCCGTG
This sequence comes from Actinomycetes bacterium, assembly GCA_031423155.1. Taxonomy (GTDB): domain Bacteria; phylum Actinomycetota; class UBA4738; order UBA4738; family HRBIN12; genus JANPEZ01. Next base: position 6,661 of record JANPEZ010000096.1, on the reverse strand, counting down.
GAAGTCGGCCTCGGTGCCCCAGGGAAGCTGCAGGATCAGTGGTTCGGCCTGGAGGCGGTCGACCATCATGGCCACCGTCCTTGGGAAGTCGGCACCGGTGCGGTCCATCTTGTTCACGAAGCAGATGCGGGGAACGGCGTAGCGGTCGGCCTGGCGCCAGACCGTCTCGGTCTGCGGCTCGACGCCCGCCACGGCGTCGAATACGGCGACCGCCCCGTCGAGCACGCGCAGGGACCGCTCGACCTCGACCGTGAAGTCGACGTGGCCGGGGGTGTCGATGAGGTTGATCCAGTGGCCCTTCCACTGACAGGTGGTCGCTGCCGAGGTGATCGTGATGCCGCGCTCGCGCTCCTGGACCATCCAGTCCATCTGCGCGGTGCCCTCGTGGACCTCGCCGATCTTGTAGGCCTTGCCGGTGTAATACAGGATTCGTTCTGTCGTGGTGGTCTTGCCCGCGTCGATGTGGGCCATGATCCCGATGTTCCGCGTACGGGCGAGCGGGAACTCCCGGAGCAACAACCCCTTCTCGGAGCCTCCGGACTTCTTCGGTTCCTGCTCGGCCTGTGACACGTCCATCTTCTCCGCGGGACTCGCCATCTAGACGACTCCCCTGTCATGAGAAACCGGGCACTCGGCCCGGTCTCTGGAATGAGTCTCGATCACCATCTGTAGTGCGCGAATGCCTTGTTCGCCTCGGCCATCTTGTGCATGTCTTCGCGCCTTTTGACCGAGGTACCCGTGCCCTGAGCGGCATCCATGATCTCGGCTACGAGCCGCTCGGCCATGGAGTGCTCCTTGCGGGCGCGCGAGTAGTTGACGAGCCATCGCAGCGCCAGCGTCGTACCGCGCTGCGGGCGCACCTCGATCGGCACCTGATATGAGGCACCGCCCACGCGTCGGGACTTGACCTCGAGCATCGGGCGGACGTTCTCGACCGCCTTCTTCAAGGTGATCACCGGGTCGTTGGCCGTGCGCTCGCTGATGACCTCGAGAGCCTTGTAGACCGTGCGCTCGGCAACGGTCTTCTTCCCGTCCAGCAGCACCTTGTTGATCAACTGCGTGACGAGCGGATTCTGATAGACGGGATCGGGGAGCGTCTCGCGATGTACCGGAGGGCCTTTGCGGGGCATGGCTACTCGCCCGCCTTCTTGGCGCCGTACTTGGAGCGGCCCTGCCTGCGGTCCTTGACGCCGGCCGTGTCGAGCGCAGCGCGCACGATCTTGTACCGAACGCCCGGCAGGTCACGGACGCGGCCGGCACGGACCAGAACGATGGAGTGCTCCTGAAGGTTGTGGCCCTCACCGGGGATGTAGCACGTGACTTCGGCCCCGGAGGTCAGGCGCACACGCGCGACCTTGCGCAGAGCGGAGTTCGGCTTCTTCGGGGTCATCGTGTACACCCGCGTGCAGACACCACGCCGCTGCGGAGAGCCCTTGAGAGCTGGGCTCTTGCCTTTGGCGGTCGGGCGCTCGCGCCCGGACCTGATCAGTTGTTGGATCGTGGGCATAGGTCTTCCGTCTGCACTCTGCCTTTGTCAAATGCCAGGACCCGGCCAGGACGACGGCTTGTTAGCCGAGGTCCCAGGGACGCAACAAGGCAGCGCGTCCCTTCGGATCCCCCTCCGAATGGTTCGGAACTGGGCGCACCGGACGGCTAGGCCGTTTCCGGGCGCGACCGATAAAACTACTAGGCACGGGACGTGCGTGTCAACGCGCTCAGCCCCTCCCGGCACGCCCGAGGGTCCCGGTCTCGCGCGGTTCCTCGTGCCTGGGCCGAGTGCGGATCCTACCTGCTCCAGCCTGCGTTTGACCGATTCGGCCTGCAGCCGCATCATCTTCGCGACTTCCACATCCGAGAGGGGCACATCAGATGAAGCTGCCGAAGCTGCTTGGACCCATCCTTACCGCCGCACTGGTGGTAGCCAGCCTGGCAAGTCCCATCGCCGCCGGGGCGCGAACCCAGTGGCAAGCAACCGCGTTGGCGCCAAGCGGCACACCCCTTCAGGGTTCCAAGTCGCTTTCCACGCAGCTGGCTCAGACCGACAAGAGCCTCCTGCGCATCACCAGCTCGGCCAAGGTGCCCGTCATCGTCAAGTACGACTACGACGCGGTCGCCAGCTACCAGGGTGGGGTCAGCGGATACGACGCCACGAGTCCCGCCGCCACCGGGCGGCCGGTCGCCAAGACCGACGCGGCGGTGGCCGCCTACTCCAAGTACGTGGCGCAGCGCGAGCGCGAGATCACCTCGGCGATCCGCGCGGGTATCTCCGGCATCGATGTACAGGCCTCCTTCCGTCTCGTCTACGGCGGCGCAGCGATGGCCGTGCCCGGCAACCAGATCCGCAAGCTTCTTTCGGTTCCCGGCGTGGTTGCGGTGCAAAGGAACAAGCTCGAGCAGCCGCAGACGAGCGTCACCCCCGATTTCGTCGGCGCTTCCGATGTCTGGCCCTCGCTGGGTGGCTCGATCACGGCCGGCGACAACGTCATCGTCGGGATCCTGGACAGCGGGATCTGGCCCGAGCACCCCTCCTTCGCCGACCAGGGCCTGTCCCCGATGGGCGGGAGCTTCGGCTGCGAGTTCGGTGACGGTTCGAATCCCCGCCTGGGTGCCGCCTTCACCTGCAACGACAAGCTGATCGGGGCCTACGCCTTCGTCGACACGTACGTGCACTTCATAGGCGCCCTCACGGGCGAGTTCTGCGATGTGCGCATCGACACGTGTTCGGCCCGCGATGCGGACGGACACGGTACGCACACGGCCTCCACCGCCGCCGGTGGCCCGGTCGCGAGTGCTCCGATATTCGGGATGGACCGCGGGCCCATCAGCGGCATGGCTCCTGGTGCGCGGGTCATCGCGTACCGGGTCTGCCTGGACCTTGGTTGTTTCAACTCCGATTCCATGGCCGCCGTCGAGCAGGCCATCACCGACGGCATCGACGTGATCAACTACTCGATCTCCGGTGGCAACGAGCCCTACTCCGATGCCGTGGAGCTCGCTTTCCTCGATGCTTACGCCGCCGGGATCTTGGTCAACGCCTCTGCGGGTAACGAGGGGCCCGGACCCGGGACCGTCGCTCACGGAAGTCCGTGGGTGACCACGGTGGGTGCGTCTTCATCGAACAGGCGATTCATGACGACCCTTCGGCTCACCGCCGACGGTGGCGCCAAGTTCAGAGCACAGGGTTCGACGATCACCCCGGGAGTCGGCGGTGCGCCCGTCATCATGGCTGAGGACGTCCCGGGCTACGACGACCCGCTGTGCGACACGAAGTTCGTGAAGAAGTCCGCCAAGGGTATGGTCGTCGTCTGCTCCCGCGGAGGGTCCGGACGACTGGCAACGACCTTCAACGTGAACGGAAGCGGCGCCGCGGGTGAGATCCTCTACAACCCGAGCCCGCAGGATCTGTTCACCGATAATCATTACCTCCCAACGGTTATGCTCGAAGGGCCGCAGCCCGCGGGCAAGATGCTCAAGTTCATCCAGAACCACACAGGCGTCTTCGCCAAGTGGAGCACCGGCGTCCCGACGACCGTGACCGGCGACGTGATGGCCACGTTCTCCTCGCGCGGACCTTCGCCCGACTTCATCAAGCCGGACGTGACCGCGCCCGGTCTGCAGATCCTCGCCGGGACCACGCCGGTCGGGGTCAGCATCTTCAGCGGATCGCCGGGTGAGCTGTTCCAGGCGATAGCCGGTACGTCCATGTCCAGCCCGCACTCCGCCGGAGTGTCGGCGCTGATCAAGTCGGCGCACCCGACCTGGACGCCGGGTCAGGTCAAGTCGGCCCTCATGACGTCCTCGGTGCAAACCGTCGTGAACAACGACGGTTCGACGGCGACACCATTCGACGACGGATCGGGATCCATCCGCGCCGACAGAGCGGTCTCCCCGACGCTTACGTTCGACGAGACGGCGGCGAACTACTTCGCCTCTGCCAGCGATACGCTCGGCCGGGTGGATCTCAACATCCCCAGCGTCAACGCTCCCCTGATGCCGGGCGAGATCAGCACCACGAGGTACGGCATGAACGTGAGTGGTGGGAGCAGGACGTTCACGATCAGCACGGACGCACCTGCCGGCGTCACCATCGACGCCAGCTCCCCGGATCTGTCGATCGCGAACGGGGCCACTTTCGAACTCGACGTGACGATCTCGGCACCGGGAGTTCCCGAGGGTCAGTACTTCGGCAGCATCACGCTGGATCCGAACATCGGGAACAACGTGTTCATCCCGGTCGCGTTCTACCGGACCGCCGGCGGAGTGAGCCTCTCGCACGAGTGCGACGACACGACGATCGGGACGGGTGGGAATACCGACTGCTCGGTCACCGTGCAGAACAACGAGCCGGTTCTGGCCGACTACGACCTCACGGTGACGAGCCCGGACTCGCCCGCGCTCGCGATATCGAACATCTCGAGCCCGGGAACGCCGGCCGGGACGGGCTTCACCTCCTCGGGAACGTTGTCGGAGTCGATAGCCCCGACGGTCGACGCCATCACGGCCGGCGGCTCTCCTGCCGGGTTCCTTCCGCTGGCGGGCTTGGGAGTCACGCCCATCGGTGGATTCGGCGACGAGACGATCGAGAACTTCGACACGACCTCGTTCCTGTTCGGAGGCGAGTCCTACTCCTCCGTGGCGATGACCTCGAACGGGTACGCCGTGGTAGGAGGCGGTGACGGGGTCGACGTCAACTACATCCCGCAGGTCTTCCCCTACTCAGCGCGACCCAACAACGTCATCGCGCCGTTCTGGACCGACCTCAACGGCGACGCAGGGGGCGAGTTCTACGCGGCCGAGCTGACGGATGGGGTGAACAACTGGGTCGTCCTGGAATGGAACGCGGTGCCCGTCTACACGGGAGGAGCGCCCGTTTCCTTCCAGATCTGGCTGCAGACCGGAGCCTCCGAGTCCGTGACCTGGGCGTACGGTTCGATCCCGGGTTCTGGAGACCCCGCCGGGTTGACGATCGGAGCCGAGAACAGGAACGGGACCAGCGGCATCAACGTCGCGGGAGTTCCGGCCTCCGGAACCGACTGGACGTTGGACATGGGAACGCCGACGGCCGGTGGTGCGGTGACGATCACCTACCGGGCGACCGGCAACTCGGCCGGGTTCCACGACCTCATAGCCAGGATGGAGAGCAGCTTCGTCCCGGGTGTGTCGCAGGAGGATGTCACGATAGACGTCGGTTGAGTACCGGCTGATCGGAACTTCCGGAAGGGGGCGGCCTTCGCCGCCCCCTTCCGCTCGATAGTCTGCGTGTCCATGCCCGCCAACCTCCAGGACCTGAGAGACACAGCCCTGGCCGCCGCTCTGGCCGGTGGCGAGGTCGTTTTAGCCCACGCCGGTAGGGACGCGCAGGAGAAGGGCGCCGGCGACTACGTGACGGGCGCCGATCGCGACAGCGAGCAGGCGATCCGCGAACTCCTCGCCTCACGAACCCCAGGAGTGACCGTGGTCGGCGAGGAGGAGGGAGGGCTCGGCGCCGATCGCTACTGGGTGGTAGACCCGCTGGACGGAACCACCAACTTCGTGCACGGGTTCCCGGTGGTCGGCGTCTCGGTCGCGCTCGTAGAAGACGGAGAACCGGTAGCCGGCTGCGTCCACGCGCCATTCATGGGCCTGACCTTCACCGGGGCACGCGGCCTCGGCGCGCATGCGCAGGGCGGAACGCCCCTGCACGTCTCGACCCGCCCGCCCGAGCAGGCGATCGTCGGGACGGGCTTTCCGTTCCGCAGCAAGGAGCGACTCCCCCGCTACCTCGCGACGATGACCGCTGCGCTGGATCGGTTCGAGGACCTGCGCCGGCCCGGCGCCGCCTCCCTGGATCTGGCGTGGGTCGCCGCCGGAGTGTTCGACGGCTTCTTCGAACTTGGGCTGTCGTCCTGGGACGTGGCGGCCGGAGGCCTGCTCATCCGCGAGGCCGGCGGCATCGTTACCGACTGGAGCGGTGGTGATGGCTGGCTATCGGGAGACATCCTCGCCGGCTCCCCCTCGGTGCATGCGGGGTTGCTGGCGATCGCCTAGCCATCCAGCGGGTGGCTCCACTTCAGGCCCGGGAACCGGGCGAACCCGCGATCGGCGGTAACCCACTCGCTGCCCGATTCGATGGCCAGAGCCGCTAGGTACGCGTCGGGGATGACAGCGCCCTTGGCTCCCGTTCGCTTACATAGCGATGTGAAGGTCGCCCAATGGCGACCACCCGGTGAGATCGAGATCGCGTTCGGCTCCGCGCGGAACGCCTCGACGAAATCGAGGGCTCGGGCGAGAGGCGTTGGGGGGTCGAAGATCCGGGGATGAGTCACGATCCGCAGGAATCCGCTCAACACGACATCGGAAACGCCGTACGGAGCTTCGGATGCCATCACGGACTCGAGCCATCGTCGGTAACGCTCGTGATCGACCGCATCCTCCCGATGGGCGTAGATCAGGACGTTGACGTCAGGAACGATCATGTTCGTCCATCAGGTCGAGAAGCGCCGCGTTCGAATCGAGGTCGACGCCCGGCTGCAGCCCGTTCCCCTTGAATGTAGGCAGCAACACCTTCGAACGAGAGCTTGGATCGGAGCGGCGGGCCAGGGACTCGCGAAGGGCGTCTTCGATCACCTTGGTGAGCGTTCGGTTGGTGCGCGCAGCCGATGCCTTCGCCTCCGCCAGCAGG
>JANPEZ010000095.1:0-11127 GCA_031423155.1 Actinomycetes bacterium | reverse complement strand
CGCCCAGTACTTCTCGTCGTGTAGAACCTCGTCGCGATGGTTGAAGACGTCGAAGCCGCGGTCCATCGCCTTCTGCTTCACGACGGGGCCGGTGGCTTCGGCATGGGTGTGGTAGCCGTTGTCGCGCAGCACCTCGGCGATCGTCGCGACCTCGGGGCTCAGCTTGTACCCGCGAAGCGAGCGAACCCCGTGAACGGGCGGCAGTGTGCCGGTGAACAGCGTTCCCATCGAAGGGGAAGTCGTCGTCGCGGTTGCTATACACGTATCGAAGGCGACACCCGAATCGATCAGGCCGCGGATCGTCGGCACGACAGCTCCGCGCGACCCGTCGAAGAGCATGCGAGAGCGCATGCAATCCGCCAGCACGAACAGGATGTTCGGCCGCGACGCGCCTGAGCCCATGACAGCCCCCCTCGGGCCGCCGGCCTAGGAGTTCTCGGTCGGCGAGCCCTTGGTGTAGCCCAGTTCCTCGAGCTTGGCCAGCACCTGGGAGGAAGCCTCCTCGGGCGTGCAGCTCTCGGTGTCCACCTTCAGGTCGGGGTTCTCCGGAGCCTCGTAGGGGTCCGAGACACCCGTGAAGTTGTCGATCTCGCCGGCCAGAGCCTTCTTGTAGAGGCCCTTGGGGTCGCGGTGCTCAGCGATCTCGTTCACGCTGGCGTCGACGAAGACCTCGACGAAGTCGCCGATGTTGGCGCGCACGGCGTCGCGGGCCTCGCGGTAGGGCGAGATGGCCGAGACGACGACGGCCACACCGTTGCGAGCGAGCAGTTCGGCCACGAAACCGATACGAAGGATGTTGGTGTCGCGGTCCTCCTTGGAGAAGCCCAGGCCCTTGGAGAGGTTGGTGCGCACGACGTCGCCGTCCAGCACTTCAACCTTATGGCCGCGTTCGACAAGCTCGGGAACGACCAGGTCTGAGATGGTGGACTTGCCGGCTCCCGACAGTCCGGTGAACCACAGGCAGAAACCTTGATCTGTCACAGGAAACTCCTTCCGACGGCGCCCTCGAGGGGATCCATGCCGTACAGCTTGAGGATGGTGGGACCGACGTCAACGAGGTTCAAGCCCTCGACGCGGCCCATCGGCTGACCGTCCAACCCCTTCATCGCGAAGATGCCGGTGCGGTCGTGGTTGGCCCCGTCGGGGCCGGTGTCGTTCTCGTACGTGTACAGGCTCGGGTTGCCGACCGAGCCCACCGAACGCCACTCCAGGTCTCCGAAGTAGACGATCAGGTCGGGTGCGACGCCGCGGACCTCTGGGTAGACGTCCTGCGGTCTGAGCACGCGAGTGCCGAGCGGTTGGCCGTCCGGGCCCGGAGCGGATTCGAGCTTGGCTATCAGCTCATCGCGCGTGGCCTCGTAGTCGCCGGGCTCGATGACGCCCTGCGGCTCGCGACCCTTCACGTTCAGGAAACAACGGCCGTAGTAACCGCCGTCGCCCCAGGCGACCGTGCGCGACCAGTCGATCGGCGCCTCCTTGATCGGCATCGGACCGCTCAGTGGCTCGGTCATCGCCAGGTAGCCCTCCTGGATGAGCCAGTCGTTGAAGCAGAGCCCGCCCATCATCGGTGTCGCGCCGTGATCGGACATCAGCATCGTGACGGCGTCGTCGGGGATCAGCTCGAGCAGCGATCCGACCTCGCGGTCCAAGAACCTGTAGTAGTCGTGGAAGGCCGTCTCGTACTTGTTGCCTGCTTCGTACAGAGGATGGCGCGGGTCGTAGTACTGCCAGAAGACGTGATGCAGGCGGTCGGGGGCGATCTCGCACATCATGAAGAAGTCCCAGGGCTTGTTCCGGATCATGCGGCGCGCGACCTGGAACCGGCGCTCGGTCATCTTGAAGACCTGATCGAGCGCGAAGTCCATGCCCTGCTGACGGAAGTTGGGGATGTCGAAGATGTAGGAGTCCTCGCCCAGTTCTTCGATTATCTCTGTCTCTAGCTCGGCCGGGTAGGCGAAGGACTTGGCGCTGGGAGGGGTCAGGAAGCAGCCGACCCTCCAGCCGGGGAACTCCTTCGGAGGAGGGAAACTCGGCGGAACGCCGATCAACATAGATCGCTTGCCGGCGGCTCCGAGCTTGTCCCAGACCGCGGGCTCCTTGATGGCATCGGAGGTCGCGATCGAAAGACCGTCGTAGGTGTGATCTTTGCGGTTGCGGAAGCCGTAGATGCCCAGTTGGCCTGGCGTCTTGCCGGTCATGGCGCAGGCCCAGGCGGGAACGGTGATCGGCGGCGTGATGGATGCCAGGTCCCCGTACATACCCTCGTCCATCAACCTCTTGATGTTCGGGATCTCCTCCAGCATGTCCTTGAACAACAGCTGAGGGGTGCCGCAATCCAGGCCGATGACCGCGACCCTGGGGCCCTGCTGCATCCGACTCGACCTTTCCGCTTTTCGGGGGGCTATCTGGCGGATGGGCGCGTAGAACCGAAGAGCCCCTTCCGCGGTCCGCGTATCCTACCAACCGGCCGGAACCCCGACCAAGCAGGGAGGATAGGGCGGCGGATGAAGATACTGCGACGGTTCTTGTATTACACGGCGGCCCTGTGGGCCGTCTGCGGGGTCGGCGTCGCCACCCTCCCCCATTGGGTCCTGGTGACGGTCTTCAAGCAGGTCGAGTACCCCGATTACACCTACGTGAGGGTCACCGGAGTCATGTCTATCGGGCTGGCCATGCTGATGGTCCTGGTCGCCCAGAGGATCGAGCAGATCTGGTGGTTCAGCTGGGCCTTCGTTCTGACCGGCGCCGCGATCGTGACGGTGACCGGCCTACATGCGCTGTTCGGCGTGCCCGAGGGCGCTTCGATCGTCCTGTGGTGGTTGTTCGCCGGCGTGAACGCGGCGCTGACCTCCGGCCTGCTGTTCGGCATGGCGATGACCGGCCAGGAGAAGCCCTTCGTCTAGCCGCGGGTGTTTGCGTCGCCGTTGTTCCAGACCTAACCTCGGACCCAAGTTATCGGTCGTCGTTGCCAACGGCGGACTGATGCAGACGAAAGTGGTCAGGTCGAACACCTCCGTAAGCGACTCGTCCTCGAGCTGGGTGGACGCGACCGGCATGAGCATCAACGTGAACGCGCCCAGCGAGTCGTTGATGCTGGTCACGTTCTCGGCCGAGTCTGACTGCTTCAACGCCGCCGACGCCGATTGGTGCTCGCTCCGAGCGATGATCGGCACGAAGGTCGGCGAGCCCAACGAAGGAACGGATTTCGCCTGGCAAGGGGGAACGTCGGTCAACCCGTATATGTCTTTGGCGATGACCCGATCGCGGATCGTCGGTGCCGGCACGTATACCGTCAAGATCCGGATGAACTCGAACAGCAATGACTTCCGTCTGGACGACATGGCGATGGTGGTACAGGTGATCGACGTCTGATCTTGCTCTATCGCGCGTCCGGGCCGGGGCTTCGCCCCGGCCCTTTCGCGTATTCAGGCCGCGTCTATCCGTGACTTGGCGAGGCGCGCCGCAGCAGCCTCCGTCGTGATGCCTTCTCCGTCGGATTCGGCGAAGAGTTGCTTGAGCGTGTCGTCGATCGCCGCAAGGCGCGCGGCCATCTGTTCCTCGGTCCAGCCTGACTCGAAGCCGGCCAGGTGGATCACGCCGCCCGCGTTGATCACGAAGTCGGGGGCGTAGAGGACGCCGGCCTCCTGGAGCATCTCGGCGTCGCGCGACTCGACCAACTGATTGTTCGCCGCGCCGGCCACAACGCGGCACCGAAGCTTCGGGATGGTTGCCGCCGAGAGCACTCCCCCTGTCGCACACGGCGAGTAGATATCGCACTCGGTCCCGATGACCGTGGCGGAGTCGACCGCCGTCGCGCCGACGCGTGCAGCGACGTCGTGAGCCCGTTCGGCATCGACGTCGGCAACCATCAGCTCCGCGCCGGCCTCGGTTAGCAGCTCAGCGAGCCTTGCACCGACCGAGCCGACCCCCTGCACGAGGATGGCCTTACCGCTCAGATCGTCCGATCCGAAAGCGTGACGGACGCTCGCCCTGATCCCATGGAAGACACCCGTCGCCGTCCCGGGCGCCGGGTCGCCTGCTCCCCCGTTCTCGCGCGAACGCCCGAGCACGTGCGAACAGCGCTCGCCGACCACGTCCATGTCTCGCTGGTCGGTGTTCATGTCGGCCGCGGTGACGTAGGTGCCTCCGAGCGACTCAACGAGGTCCGCGTACCGCAGGAGCAGCTCGCGCCGGTCGTCTCCGGTCGGAACGCTCGGCACGGCCAGCACTGCCTTGCCGCCCCCGTAAGCCAGATCAGCGGCGGCCTGCTTCAGCGTCATCGCGCCCGCTAGGCGCAACCCGTCCGCCAGCGCGTCATGCGGAGAGGCGTAGGTCTTCATCCTCGTCCCACCCATCGCCGGTCCGAGCACGGTCGAGTGCACACACACGAACATCCAGGCCTGTGTCGGTTCATCGAAGCGGATGACGGCTTCTTCGCCGTCCCAGGTCTGGAGCAGGTCCTCGAACATCGCGGGCAGTGTAGAACGCGAAAGGCCGGGGCTCGCGCCCCGGCCTTTGCGATGGATCTATGAAACTCAGTGCTGGTGGCCGTGGCCTCCTGCGGCTGCGGGCTCGTCGTCCTCGGGCTTCTCGACTACGGCGCTCTCGACGGTCAGCACGATGGCTGCGATCGAGGCCGCGTTCTGAAGGGCCGAGCGCGTGACCTTGGCCGGGTCGATGATGCCGGCCTTGACCATGTCCACGTACTCGCCGGTCGCGGCGTTGAAGCCGCGGCCATCGCCCTCGGCGAGGATCTGCTGGACCACTACCGAGCCCTCGTGACCGGCGTTGTGCGCGATCAGGCGGGCCGGCTCGAAGAGCGCGCCGCGGACGATCTTGGCGCCCGTGGCCTCGTCGCCCTCCAGGTCGAGCTTGTCCAGGGATGTCGCCGCCTGGATAAGCGCGACTCCACCTCCGGGGACGATGCCTTCCTCGATGGCTGCGCGGGTCGCGGACAAGGCGTCCTCGATGCGGTGCTTCTTCTCCTTGAGCTCGACCTCGGTGGCGGCGCCGACCTTGACGATCGCGACACCTCCGGAGAGCTTGGCCAGACGCTCCTGGAGCTTCTCCTTGTCCCAATCCGAGTCGGTGTTCTCGATCTCGGCCTTGATCTGGTTGATGCGGCCCTGGACTTCCTCGGTGGATCCGCCGCCCTCGACGATCGTGGTGTCGTCCTTGGTGACGACGATCTTGCGCGCCTTGCCGAACAGCTCGATGTCGGCGGTGTCGAGCTTGAGCCCGACTTCCTCGGAGATGACCTGCGCGCCGGTCAAGGTCGCGATGTCCTGCAGCATCGCCTTGCGGCGATCGCCGAACCCGGGAGCCTTGACCGCGACCGCGTTGAAGGTGCCGCGGATCTTGTTGACCACCAGGGTCGCAAGGGCCTCGCCCTCGACGTCCTCGGCGATAATCACGAGCGGCTTGCCGGTCTGAAGAACCTTCTCCAGCGGAGGCAGCAGGTCCGAGACGGCGCCGATCTTCTTGTTGACGATCAGGACGTACGGCTCTTCGAGCACGGCTTCCTGACTGTCGGGGTCAGTGACGAAGTACGGCGAGATGTAGCCCTTGTCGAACTGCATGCCCTCGACGAACTCGAGCTCCATGCCGAAGGTGTTGGACTCTTCGACCGTGACGACGCCGTCCTTGCCGACCTTGTCCAGAGCTTCGGCGATGACCTCGCCGATCGTGGTGTCGGCGGCGGAGATGGAGGCGACCTGGGCGATCTCTTCCTTGCCCTCGACGTCCTTGGCCTGGCCTTTGATGTCCTCGGCTACGACCTTGACGGCCTTCTCGATGCCGCGCTTGAGGGCCATCGGGTTGGCGCCGGCCGCGACGTTCTTCATGCCGATGCGCACCATCGCGCGCGCGAGCACGGTCGCGGTCGTCGTGCCGTCACCGGCAACGTCGTTGGTCTTGGTGGCGACTTCCTTGGCGAGCTGGGCGCCCATGTTCTCCCACGGGTCTTCCAGTTCGACTTCCTTGGCGATCGTGACGCCGTCGTTGGTGATGGTGGGAGCGCCCCACTTCTTGTCGAGCACCACGTTGTGACCCTTGGGCCCCAGCGTGATGGCAACGGCGTCGGCGAGCTTGTTGACGCCGGCCTCGAGCGCGCGACGCGCGTCCTCGCTGAACTTGAGCAGCTTGGCTGCCATGTGTTTCCTCCTCTTCGTGGAACGAGGGCCCGGCGCGCGTGGACGCGCACGAGCCCCCGATCGCTAGGTCTGGTTAGCTGCCGAGGATCGCGAGCACGTCGCGAGCCGACAGGATGAGGTACTCATCGCCATCGACCTTGACCTCGGTGCCGCCGTACTTGGAGTAGATGACCTTGTCGCCGGCAGCGACGTCCATCGGGACGCGAACGCCGTCCTCGAACTTGCCGGGTCCAACCGCCATGACTGTGCCCTCTTGGGGCTTCTCCTTGGCGGTGTCGGGGATGACCAGGCCCGAGGCCGTGGTCTGGTCGCCCTCGGTGGCCTTGACCACGATGCGATCGTCGAGGGGCCGAAGCTTGAAGTCCTTCGCCATGTGCGCTTCCTCCTTGTTGTTAGCACTCACCGGCTACGAGTGCTAACAGGATACCCACCTGAGTGCCAGAGGGTCAACGGGGGGATGTGCGCCCCGGAGAGTGGCGTCACCCGGGCAGCCACGGGATACCCTGCCGCAAGGCTATGACAGAAGCGGATTCCCTCGAACAGGCAGGCGATGAAGACGCGCCTCGGATGCAACCCACGCCTGTTCGCGTCATAGCGTGGCTGACCGTTGGCACAGGCGTGTGGTCCCTGGTGGACGAGGCGGTTGCGTATCAGAGTCAAGGTGTCCGGTGGCTCACTCTGGTTCTTGCCCTCACCTCGCTCGTGGGGGCGATCGCCCTGCTACGTCGGCGACGGTGGGGATATCTGGTGGTCGTCGCTTACTACTTATCGGGCGTCTTCTGGGTAGCGTGGTTCTTATCCATTCACGGTGACTACACCCTCAGCGCACGGCTGATCGGTGTCCCGGTGCTTCTCTTCGCCGGGCCACCTCTGCTCTTCCTTCTGTCGCGGAGGGCGAGGAGCTGGCACCTCGGTCAAGAGCGAAGCTCGCCTCGAAACCGCCGAAGAGTTCGGGAGCCAGATGATGGATCGAGTGGGTGCCGACCGCGGTGATGACCTGGCGCGTCCGATCCAGCGAGGCGACGAAGATCTGACGGGGAAGCTGCTCGATCATCCCGTGGCGGGCGCCGACCAGAACGAGACGTAGGCGGGTAGCGGAGCCGTCAGGTACGGCTACCTCATGCGATCCGGCGATCGGCCGCCCCGAGGCTGAGCAGTTAGCGATACAAGTTATTTAGCTATCACGCAATATCGTGCATCGCTAAGTGGCGCATATCCCCCCTGAGCTGCTTCTGGCAGTCGCACCGGCTAGGCGAAAGGAGCAGAGGCGCCTGCCTATCCCGTGGGCTGAACCCTCGTTTGACATACCCCCCCTGAAGCCCGAGTCTTCGCTGGTACGGGCGAAAGACGAAGGGAAGGGGACATCATGGGAGAGATGGCGATGGCGGCACCTATCGTTCCGGGCAAGGAAGACGCTTGGACGGAGTGGATCGGTCAGCTCACCGGGGCACGCAAGGCGGAGTTCGAGGACTTCAACACACGCCACCGGCTCACCGGCCACCGGGCGTGGCTGCAGAAGAATCCCGACGGCAGCAGCCTGGTGATCGTCGTTGCTGAGGGGGCAGGGGCCGAAACGATGCTGGGTGAGGTCGCCACCTCGGACAACGAGTTCGACAAGTGGTTCAAGGAGGCGATCGGCGACATCCACGGGTTCGACTTCAGCGCCCCGCCTCCGCCGCCGGCCGAGCGCAAGCTCTAGCCCCGGGGGCCTCAACTCCGATCGGTGGGCAGATCTCATCTCGGGCTTCATGACGGACAGCTTCTCGCTGTCTGGGAGCGGACCGGCCAGGCCGAACAACGGATTCGTCGGGAGGTTCACGGCGGCGGGCGATTTCTCATCCTTCAGCATTCAGCCGATCAGCGCTCATGGCGACCCTCTTTCCTTCCCCGACGGAGCTGCCCACTGCGATCCGCTCTGAGCCGTAAGCCGGCCGGCAACGACTAGGCGGCCTAGAAGGTCAGCTCGCAGCTGCGCTCTTGCCTGCCGTTGCGGCAGCGATCCATGCCGTCGCCGCCATCCAGGAAGTCCACGGGCTTGCCCGTCCCGCCGTCGAGACGGTCGTCACCCGAGCCGCCTTCGAGGTGGTCCTTTCCCCAGGACCCATGGCTGTCCAGCCAGTCGTTACCCGCCAGGCCCAGGACCGTGTCGTCGCCGAGCATGCCACGCAGGTCGTTGAACCCCCCGAGCACGTTGTCGGTGCCAGTAAGTGTGTCGTCACCGGCGCCGCCGTAGAACCATTCCACGTCGCTGTGGACGTTGTCCGCCTCGCCCGTCTCGCCATCGTTAGCGAGATCGTCCTGGCCCGTATACGTGATCTCGCCATCGCGGTTCACATAGGTTGCCAGGTCGGCGACACCGGCACCGCCGACCATGTCATCGGCGCCATCGGGCATGCCCGCTGCCTGGATATCGATCGCCGCGTAGCGGACCACGCCGTCGATCCCGTTGTCGCTCGTATCAGTGAATCTGAGCACATAGGTGCAGTCCGTTCCGGTGGGACCACACGATGGCTGGAAACGGAAGGGAAGGTCGAGGGTGTCCTTCGGGTGGAAGATGCCGTTGAGGTTCCTGTTTCGTGCGCCCGATCCCATGATCGAGGTGTTCGTGTCGGAAGTGAAAGTGACGCCGGTCTCGATGCTCGACGGGTTGTGGAATTGACCCGGTCCGCAGTTCGCGGCCGTCGCACCCGAGCAGTTCCTCGCCGTGAGCACCGGGTCGCCCCCCGCGAACGGCGAAACCGGCGTGAAGAGCTCGATCCTTAGGTCCGCGGGTCGTGCATGCTCCACGTCTAGGCGCACCTGCAGCGAGCGTATCTCCTCGGGCTGGACCGTGATCGCAACCGAGACGCTGTGGCCGGCACCGCAGCAGGGGATCGGGAGGCCGGGTTCGAACGTGCGAGCCCAAGTGTGGAAGGCCGCGTCGAATATGTCGTCCCCTCCTCCGCCGACGAGCTTGTCGTCGCCGTCGCCGCCTATCAGGAGGTCGCTGCCCCGTCCCCCTTCGATCGTGTCGTTGCCGCCACAGCCGAGGATCGTGTCGTCCCCTGCGCCGCCGGCGAGCACGTCGTCACCCGGCGTACCCACCAGCAGGTCGCCACCGACCGTGGCCGTCATCCGTGGTCCGAGGTCGCAGAGGTCCGTCGCAGGCTCGGCCGCGATCGCGCGCGTGGGCGGCAGCATCAGAGCGCACATCAATGAGGCGACGAGGACGACGTGGCGACGCATCAGGGGGAAGTGGCTATACCTGGGCTACGTCGGGTACGGGTTCGCGTCGCACTCGACCCAGAACACTTTGTACTTGTGTCCGCCCGGCGTCGTGACGGTCAGCTTCACGTGATAGCCCTGGATCGGGTGTGGCGACACACCGGCGGCCGCCAGTCCGTCGTGCAGGTTTATCTTGCCGGTGTTCAGGTTGAGCTTACGCAGGCCCGGAACCGGCAGCGTGACGTCAACCTCGCCCGGAGGATCGATCAGTGTGCCCGGACCCTTCGTGTTGGAGGTCGGGGGGTAGACCGCGAACCTGTAGCTGGCGTCAGTGTTCTCAGGGAACCCGAAGAACTGGAGTCGGAACAGACAGCCGGGGTGCGGCTCGTTGTCCTGGACGTCATCCCAGAGGACACCGTCAATCTTCACGGTGCCCACGTTGGCGGCATTGCCCGGAATAATCAGTGGATTGACCAACATCGCGGCGGCGATGGACAGCGCTACCAGCAGCTTCCTCACGACGGCCTCCCCCTCATCCAGCTCGAAGTCGGCGCGAGACTAGCACTACATCGCCTGAGGTAGGAAGGGGGCAAAGGGCCAGTCCTCAGGACGACGCCGAACCTGTGCCCGATGTGATGATGAGGCAGCGACTCAGGCGAGATCGGCGAACGCCCTGCTGGTCAGTTCGACGGCCATGCCGCCGCCATCCGCTATCAGGCTCGTGCCGGTGACGATCGAGGACTCGTCCGAGGCCAGGAAGAGGCAGCACGCAGCCATCTCCTCGGCGGTGCCGGCGCGCCTCATCGGGACGTCGGCGGTGGCCAGGTCGTAAGCCCCCTGGCGATCCAGGCCCATCGAGGCGCCCAACTCGTCCATAGACCTGTCTCCCATCGGCGTGATCACCCAGCCGGGACACACCGCGTTCGCGCGGATCCCGCGAGGGCCGTAGTCGACCGCGATAGCGCGAGCCAACGCGATGAGCCCGGCCTTAGAGACGTCGTACGCGGCAGAGTCCGGAGCCGCCGCCATCCCGTTCACGCTCGATACGAGAACGATCGAGCCTCCACCTCTTGCCAGCATCGAGGGCAGCGCGGCGCGCGCCATCATCATCGGACCGGTCAGGTTCACGTCGAGTACCCGTTGCCAGTGTCCGTCGTCCATCTCACCCACCGACTCGGCGAAGCCGCCCAAGCCGGCGCTCGCCACGACGATGTCGAGCCCTCCGAAGTTGGAGACCGCCGCGGCGACGGCCGCCTCGACGTGGGCGAGGTCGGCCGTGTCGCCCGCGACCGCCACTCCCCCGACCTCTGCCGCGACCGCTTGGATCGGTTCCAGGCGCCGGCCGGTGACGACCACCTTGGCTCCCTCGCGCGCGAAGAGCCGCGCCGTGGCGGCGCCGACGCCGGTGCCGCCGCCCGTGATGAGCGCAACCTTGTTCTCGAGTCTCATGTGAACCTCCTACTCCCGCGGCTCGTCGCCGACCGAGCCGTCGGCTTGCTCGCGGAGCAGGTCGATGTGGCCCAGATGGCGCCCCGTCTCCTCGATCATGTGGATGATGACCCAGCGGAGCGAATACGCGCCTTCTTCGTCGTCGGTGGCAGTGGTGTCGAGCGAGGAGGCGGCGATCACCTCATCGCAGAGCGCCGTCTCGGCCGCGTAGGCCGCGAGGAGATCGGCCATCGAGGCCCCATCCGCCCGGAAGTCGCCGTCCTTGTCATCGTCGGTCCAGTCGAACTTAAGGTCCTTCTGACCTCCGATGAACTCACGGAAC
>JANPEZ010000094.1:0-13397 GCA_031423155.1 Actinomycetes bacterium | reverse complement strand
CCGAACTCTCGGTCGTCTGCTTCCGCCACGAGCCCGGAGGCATCGCGGACGCCGACGCGTTTCAAGACCGCCTCCAACGAGCGCTCGAAGCCAGCGGCGAGGGCTGGGTATCTACGACCAAGCTGCGCGGCCGCACGTTCCTGCGCGCCGGAGTCGTGAACTACCTGTCCACGCCGGCCGACGCCGACAGGCTCGTGGACACGCTCCTCAAGCTGTCCCCCGAAGTCGCATGAGCGACCTCATCGAGCAGCTCCGGGCCGTGGCGGCCTCCGCCCTTCAACCCGTCGAAGGCGAGCTCAACGCACCCGGCCTGCGCGAGCCGGTCGAAGTGCTCCGCGACACATGGGGCGTCCCGTACATAAGCGCCGCCTCACTCGACGACCTTTGGTTCGCGCAGGGCTTCGTCACAGCAGGCGAACGCCTCTTCCAGATGGACCTGGCTCTCAGAGCGGCGAACGGCCGTCTATCCGAGATCTTCGCTGATCGAACCCTCGCCGATGATCGCTTCGCACGAGTCGTCGGCTTCAACCAGACGGGCGCCAAGATCGCCGCCGCCTACGACGACGACTCTCGCGCGATGGTGACCCGCTTCGTCGAGGGTGCCTTCGCCTGGATCGAGCAGATGCCCTCCAAGCCGGTCGAGTACGTGCTCCTCGACATCGAGCCGGGCTTGCCGCGCGATGAAGCCTCTTGGGCGGCGACCGCCGTCTACCTCGCATGGCAGTTGTCTGGCAACGCCAACGAGGAACTGCTGAGGGCCCGGATCGCGGAGGAACTCGGCCCGGACGCCGTCGGCCGACTCATGCCTCCTCTTCCGGCCGACGATCCAGCTATCGCAGCCGGAGCGCTCGCAGGACGTCTGCTGGACGCGATGCCGCCGAAACGCGGGGGCTTGGGCTCGAACGATTGGGTCGTTGACGGCTCCATGACGACGACCGGAAAACCCCTGCTGGCGAACGACCCTCACCTGGAGGCCACGCAGCCGGGTGCCTGGCTCGAGATGGGGCTACGCGCTCCCGGTTACGAGGCCCGCGGGGTCGCTTTCCCGTTCGCGCCCGGCATCATCCTGGGCGCGACGCCTCATCACGCCTGGGGAGTTACGAACGTTACCGGGGACGTCCAGGATCTCTACCTCGAGCGCTTGAACGAAGATCGCACGGCCGCTCTGCACGACGACGAATGGGAACAGCTGATCGTCCACCACGAAGAGATCGCGGTCAGGGGGTCGAACGATCCGGTGCTCGTCGATGTCCTCGTGACCCGGCACGGTCCGATCCTAGAGTGCTTCGTCGTGGGCGAGGGAGAGGTCGACTACGTGCCTTTGTCCGAGACATACGCGCTGCGATGGACAGGACACGACCGAACCATCTCTCCTTCGGGCTTCGTACGCGCGGCGCAGGCGCGCAACTTCGGCGAGTTCCGCGAGGCCGTCTTCACCGTCGAGTGCCCCGGCCAGAACTTCGTCTACGCCGACGTCGAAGGCAACATCGGGTACCAGTGCACGGGAGCGTTCCCGATAAGGCGATCGGGCGACGGCACGGCTCCCGTCCCCGGCTGGACAGACGAGCACGAGTGGGACGGCTACATCCCGGCCTCCGAGCTCCCCTGGGCCGAGAACCCCGATCGGGGCTTCCTCGTAACGGCGAACAACCGGATGCACGGCCCCGACTACCCGCACCTGATCGGTAGCGACTTCCACACGCCGTTCCGGGCGCGCCGGATCACCGAGAGGCTGAGGGACGAGACCCCGCACGACGTCGACTCCTTCGCGCGGATCCAGATAGACACGGTCTCTCTTGCGGCGAGAGAGCTCCTTCCGAAACTGGCGTCCGTCGAGCCACGAACGGACCGGCAGCGCGACGCGCTGGAGCTGCTGACCGCGTGGAACGCCGACATGGCAGCCGACTCCGCACCCGCCAGCCTTTACAACGCCTGGATCGCCGAGATAGCGCACTCGATGCTCGGAGAGCATCCCTTCTTCGATCACTACATCGCCGCGCGAGAGACCTTCGTGTGTCTCGCGCTTCCGCTGATACCGCTCGAACCCGACCTTCTCCTTGCGACGCTCGATCGCGCCCTGGCGACGTCGCCCGGGCCCTGGGGCCAGATGCACACGCTGAAGCTCACCCATCCGCTGGGGAGGATGCCCGGTCTGGAACCGCTATTCGTCGCCGCCGAGTTCCCCGCAGGAGGAGACGAGCAGACGATCCTGCAGGGAGGATTCGACGCGCGCGAGGGCTTCTCGCCGGCCGTGATCCCGTCCTGGCGAGCCGTCTGGGACCTTTCCGACCTGGACAACTCCGTCACCGTTCTACCCGCCGGGGTAAGTGGCAACCCGGCCTCACCTCACTGGAACGACCAGTCCACGCTCTACGCCGCAGGCCGAACCCACCCGGCGCCCGTGAGCCGGCCCGCGGTCGAGACTGCGGCCGTATCTGCACTTCGGCTCCTGCCCGGGTAACATCGCCGTCGCCATGCCCAAGTCCAAGTCGCGTCAGAAGAAGCCGAACAAGCGATACAACCTCGAACCGCAGCGCAAGCAGCGGACGAAGAAGCCTTCCCGCTGGTACGCGCCGGCGGTCCTGATCTTCATCCTCGTCGGAGTCGTGATGGTGGTCCTGAACTACATGCAGCTGCTCCCCGGGACCCGTCCGCCGCTCGGCGCCTCGAAGCCGATCTACCAGTGGGGAGGCTTGGCGATCATCGCCCTCGGCATGATCGGCACGATGCGCATCCGCTGAGCCGCAAGGCTTCGCGAAGATCACATGCCTGTCATTTTCCCCAATCGTTTTCCACATCTGTGGGTAATGACAGGCATGTGATTCTGCCGGTGGGTGCATGTGGATAAAGCGCGAGCTGCCGAACGAAGGCTGTGCATAACCCTGTGGGAAACCGGTTCAAACCGGGCCGGCTCCAGAGGCCGGACGCCTCTCGACCAGCATCTTTTCTCCGCAGTGCCGAGGGACCTGAGCCTCCCCGAGACGGGTTACCTGGAACTCGGTCCCGCACTCCCCACAGACGAAGAACACGTCCAGATCCCCTACGTCCTCGGGGACGGGCTGCTCGCTGGGCATCGTCCCACCCGATGCCGAGCGGATCGTCGCGATCCCTATCTTCCAGATGGCGTAACCGACAGCAACGGCGATCAACACGTTCAGCCAGGTGGGCATGTAGTCACGGTAGCAGCGGGGAACTGACCAGACGCCCCCTCAGGCGCCCACTACCCCTGGGACGTTCTCCTTCAGGAATCGGAGTATCGCCTTGATCTGGTTGACGTCCTCGGTGATGTCGAAGGATGAGTGGCCGGTGCCGAACAGGTATAGCTCGTGGGGATGCCCGCGGGCCTTGAGCTTGTCCACGTACAGCATCACCTGGCGGATCGGGCAGCGGCTGTCGTTCTCACCGGCGATGAAGATGACGGGCACGGCGACGTTGTCGGCGAAGTTGATGGGGTTGCGATCGGCCATGAGTTCGGGGACCTCGAGCGGTGTGCCGCCGAGAAGCGCCCTGTCGTAGGCCTGCAGCAGCGGGTTCATGTCCTCGTAAGACTCGACGTAGTCGCCGACTGGAACACCGGCTACGCCGCAGATCCAAAGCTCGGGGTGCTTGCCGAGTTCCATGAGGGTCGCGTAGCCGCCCCAAGACCAGCCGGCGATCACGGCGCGTGCGGGATCGGCGACACCGAGCCTGATCAGATCCGCCAGGCCCGCGTTCACGTCCTCGAGTTCGGGGCCGCCGATGTTGCCGATCAACGTGTCGCGCCACTCGCGTCCGTATCCGACCGACCCGCGGTAGTTGACCAATCCAACCGCGAAGCCGGCGTCGACGTAGGCCTGCGCCTCGGGATAGAACCGGTCGGCGTCGTACCAGGTGGGACCGCCGTGCACGAGCATGATGACCGGGAAAGGGCCATCGCCGGGCGGCGACACGTAGAAGCCGTGAACGCTCTGGCCGTGGGGATTGTCGAAGTGCCACATCTGGAACGGACGGCCCTCGGGTGCGCGCTCACCCTCGGCGCGCGCGATCTCCTCACCGGAGTCCGACAGGACCCGCGGCTGCTGGACACCGCTCGAGAACCGGGCCCAAACCGAACCGTCGGGGCGAACCCGCGCACCCGAGCAGTAGCCCTTAGGGAAGTCGAGGCGGGTCAGCTCGCCGCTCGCGAGTTCGTAGCGATAGAGCGTGTCCCGTCCCTCGAAGAAGTTGGCGAGCAGCAGCGCGCTCGCGTCCGGCCACCAGTCGTGAGGCATCACCAAACCCGGCAGGTCGAGCTTAAGGTCGGTTCGCTCGCCCGAAGCCAGGTTCCAGATCGCCGGACGCTCTTCGCCATCTCGCTCGTGCACGATCGCCAGCCGCTGATCGCCGGCCACGGGAGACCAGCACCAGGACGACAGCAGGAGCCCCTCGTCGCGCTGCTCGCCCATGACCGCTCCCGTGCGAGAGTCGACTACCCGGAGAGCCTGGTGGATCAGATCGCCGTGCTCGGCGTGCTCCAGGCAGAGGAGCGCCCCGTCCGTCGAGAGGCCCCCTCGGTTGAAGCCTCCCTCCTCGCCGCCGCCGATCCTCACGGACTCGGCGCTTCGGCACAGCTCCCCGGCGGGGGCCCCGCCCTCCGAGACGAAGATGCCGAACCCGTCCCTGCCGCTGATCGCGGCCGCAACGAACGAACCCGCCTGAGCGAAGCCCTCGTGCCAGCCGACTGGGGCGCCCGGAAGGAACTCGCCCACCTCGCCCCCGTGGAAGGGCTGGACCAGCCAGCGCCCGGACTCATCGCCGGTCTCGTCCTGGAACCAAAGCACGCCCGAGCCGTCGAGGGTCGGCAGGCCCTCCCGCAGACCTACAGGGTGATCGGTGACCTGCCGACGCTGGCCGCTCTCCAGGTCGAGGGCGTGAACCTGCCACACCCCGGACTCGGTCGAGGCGTAAACGAGACGCTCGGGCGCATCAGGCGACCATTCGGGCATGGATACGGTAGGGGCGCGGAAGCGTCGTTCCCAGTTCGGCATGTCGCTCATGGTGCGCGAGTCTAACCGCCTGCGGGCACAAGAACGCCCGCGCGGCCTTTCCTCTAGCTTGCCGATGTAAGGATCGGCAGGCTCGCGACATCTACCTGATAGGAGAAGGAGGGCCAGACGGACCGGCGCGAACGTTTCGAAGATCTCTGGCGCGAGTTCTTTCCGCGCGTACTCGGCTACGCGCTGCGCAGGACCACCCCCGAGGAGGCGAGAGACGTGGCATCGGAGACCTTCACCGTTGCTTGGCTGAAGCTGGACGGCGTACCGGAAGGTGCTGAGGCCCTTCCGTGGCTGCTCGCGGTTTCCCGGAAGACGCTGGCCAATCGCAGACGCGCGCTCGAGCGCGAGATGAAGCGCGACGAACGACTCTCACACCAGGCCTCGGGATTCGCACGCGACCACGCGGGAGCGATCGTCGACCTGTCGGCCCTTGCCGATGCGTTCGGCCGTCTCAGTGAAACCGATCGAGAAGTCTTGGCCCTCATCGCCTGGGATGGACTCGAACACGGACAAGCCGCGGCGGTCTTCGGTTGCTCGACAGCGACCTTCTCCGTTCGACTTCATAGAGCGCGTGGCCGCCTTCAAGCCCAACTGACATCCGGCGCGGCCGTACCCATAGCCAAGGAGGAGCCGGCATGACCGAGGACCTACTCGCCCAGCTTTCGACCCTTGACCCGGCGAGCGAGGATCGCATCGCCGAGCACTCGGCCGGTCTGACACCCGAGAGGATCATCGCCGCGAGCCCCGCGAAGATCCCGACGCGCACGGTCCGTCGTCCCTGGACCATCGCTCTCGTCGCGGCTGTCGTCACCATCGGCGTCGCAGTTCCGCTGTACGTGCTGCGAGATCTACGGGTCGGCGGCGGCGCCGCCGACGGCCCGGGCCTGCTCGCCGACGGATGGTACCGGGTGGCAACGCTCGAGGAACTGCGTGCCGAAGTGGTCACCTACGTCCCCGAGTACGAACGCTTCATCATCGCTGAGGCCGACCAGGATCCCTATGCCTTCTCGGCCTTGTCTCCCCACGATCCGACGCAGACCGGAGAGCTGTTGCTCTACTGCCAGACATCCGGTTGGTTCTTCTCTCCGGCTCACGGAGAGCAGTTCGATCTTCGCGGGAACTACGAGTTGGGGCCCGCCGCGACCGGGATGGTCGGCGCACTTCTGCGGGTGCAGGACGGGTGGGTCGATATCGATCCCACCAACCTGTCTCTGGCTTTGCCGAGGGGCACACCGGCCGACCCGACGCCCAGCGGCGCCTCCTGCTCTGAGGGATACCGCGTGATCTCGCCGGGGATAGCGGTCGCCGATCCTTCGGGGCTGATCAGCTCAACCCCACCGTTGCCGGCGCAGCCCATCGAGGTCACTACGCCTCTATCCGGAGACGTGATATCCAGTCCGGTTACGGTCTCGGGAACCGCCAACGTCTTCGAGGCGACGGTTTCGATCCAGATACTGGACGCGACCGGAACAACGCTGGCTGACACCTTCACGACGGCCTCCTGCGGTTCGGGTTGCCGTGGCGACTACTCCGCCGAAGTGAGCTTCGAGGTCACAACCGAACAGCCCGGGACACTGCGAGTCTTCGAGGTCAGCGCGATGGACGGCTCGGCGATTAACACGGTTGAGGTACCGATAACACTGACCCTGGGGCCAACCGCAAGCGCCTCCCTGACCATATCGGCATCGAACCTGTCCTTCTCCTCATCGAGCATCTCGGTGTCATCCGGGGAACCTATATCCATCGTCTTCTCCAACCAGGACCCTGGGGTGCCGCACAACATCGCCATCTACCCACGGGTCGATACCTCCAAGGCGATCTTCACCGGCAAGACGATGATCGGGATCGGACGCATCCGCTACTCCGTGCCAAGCCTTGCCGCCGGGAATTACATCTTCCAGTGCGATGTCCACCCGACGTTGATGACGGGAACCCTGATCGTGAACTGAGGACGCAGATCGCCCGGCTCCAATAGACTCCAGCCACTCAAAGGAGGGCCGGAGTTGGCGACGATCGTGTTCTTCCCCGAGGGGGCCTTCGGGCCGACGAACAACTGCGTCGGCATCGGCAACGTCCTGCAAGAGCGCGGCCATCGCATCGTCTTCATCGTCGAGGAGTCCTTCGCCGGAACGCTGGAGGCCAAGGGATTCGAAGAGGCCCACATCCGCCTGGCTCCGCCTCCGGCCGAACCCGAGGTTCCCGGACAGTTCTGGAAGGACTTCATACGAGAGACCGCTCCGGAGTTCCGCAAACCTACGATCGTCCAACTCGAGACCTTCCTCGAGCCCACTTGGCAAGCGCTGATCGACGGCTCGATGTACGTGAACGACCGTCTGGCAGAGATCTTCGAAGAGCTGCAGCCCGATGCCATAATCGAGGACAACGTCGTCGCGTTCGCGGCCATCCCTGCCAGCGGTCGCCCGTGGGCACGGATCGTCAGCTGCAACCCCGCAGAACTCAAGGACGAGTTGATCCCGCCGGTATTCGCAGGCCTGCCGACGGACGATGACGAGGGCTGGCGTGAGTTCTGGTCCGAGTACGACCGGGTGCTGGGCCCGCAGATCGCCGGATTCGACGAGTGGCTGCAGGCCCATGGGGCACCGCTACTGCCGACCACGCGCGACTACATGTGGGAATCGCCCTTCCTCAACATGTACCTGTTCCCTGAGGCAACCGACTACCGACGGAAGAACGAGCTCGGGCCGACCTGGCACAGGCTCGACTCGAGCGTTCGCTCGGAGGCGCCGTTCGATGTCGAGGCAGCGTTGCCGGGCGAGGGAAGACTCATCTACCTGTCACTCGGCTCGCTTGCCTCCGCCGACGTCGAGCTGATGCAACGGCTGATCGACGTGCTGGGACGTACGGACCACCGCGTGATCGTCTCTATGGGCCCTCAGCATGAACTGCTCGAGCTGGCCGACAACATGTACGGCGAGGACTTCCTGCCTCAGCCCTCGATCCTCCCGCAGGTGGATCTCGTCATCACCCACGGCGGCAACAACACGGTCACCGAGTGCTTCCACTTCGGCAAACCGATGATCGTGCTGCCTGTCTTCTGGGATCAGTACGACAACGCGCAGAGGGTCCACGAACTGGGCTTCGGAAAACGCGTGTCGACCTACGGTTTCGAGGATGCGGAACTCACGGGAGCCGTGGACCGGTTGTTGGGCGATCAGGTGATGCGGCAGCGACTCGCGAATGTCTCCGCGACCTTGCGGTCCTCTCCGGGGACATCGCGGGCAGCCGACCTGATCGAGAGACTTACCGAGAAGTCCGGGCCCGTTACCTAGCGCGCTGGGTGACCTGTGCTGCCGCCGCGGGGGCTGGCGCCGCCTGTGCCTCCGTCCGGGGAGTGCGTCGCCGAACCGCCGCCGTGAGAGCTGCTACTGCCTCCGGTGCCTGCACCGTGTGAGTGCGTCGCCGAACCGCCGCCGTGAGAGCTGCTGTTGCCTCCGGCACCTCCGGGGTGGGATCGCGCGGAGTTGGCGGCCAGGCGGTTGAGGGCGTTGATAAGCCCTTGAGCCTGAGGGTTCCTCTCGCAGTTCGCGTTGACGACATCGATGGCGTTCTGGATACCGGCAGCGTCTCCCGAGGCCGGCATGTTCGCGCTCACCGAAGCGATCGCTGCCGAGCACTCTTCCTCCGTATGAACATTGCCTCCGGTACCGGTGCCGTCGGAATGACCTGAAGAAGAACCGGTTCCGCTTCCTCCATCGGTGGAGGTGGTGGAGCCCGTAACGCCCTGGGAGTCGGACCCCCTGTTCGAGCCCGTCACAGCATCCTTCGCGTGATCGGCGATGTCGGCGACCCCGCTTTGGCTGGCTGCCGCCATCCCTGCGCCCATCATCATCGCGATGGTGAGCACGCTGGAGGCGAGCGTCGATCGGCGGCGGCTGTTCTCGGCCGCCTGACGCCGCTTACTAGGAGCTTTGGGTGCCCGACCCATACGTTCAGTCACAACGTCACCAGTGTCGGGCCGCAGTCACGATGCCTCAATCCCCCAAGCGGCCCTATCGTTCAGACCTTCGGACCGCCTCAAGAACCCGCTCGGGGGATGCCGGCATGTCGATATGACCTACTCCAAGGTGCCTGAGAGCGTCCACGACGGCGTTCTGAACCGCCGGCGTCGAACCTATCGTGGCGGCCTCGCCGATGCCCTTGGCTCCCAAGGGGTTCAATGGCGTCGGCGTCTGGGTATGGAACGTCTCGAAGGAGGGCAGCTCGGCCGCGCTCGGCATCTGGTACGTCGTCAGGTTGCCGGTCAGCGGATTGCCCGTCTCGTCGTAGAGAACCTGTTCGTAGAGAGCCTGGGCTATACCCTGACCAAGGCCGCCGTGAACCTGTCCCTGGGCGAGCATCGGGTTGAGCACGACTCCGCAGTCATCGACCGCGATATGCCTGATCAGCCTGGCATCGCCGGTCTGAAGATCCACCTCGACGACGGCGACATGGGTTCCGAACGGGAAGGTCGATCCCAGTTCCCGGAACATCCCCTGCGCCGCAAGCCCCGGCTCGAGGCCATCGGGAAGTGCACTCGGGTCGGCCGCGGCGGCGGCCACCCGGCTCCACGACACCGACCGGTCGGGAGCGCCCGCCACGGCGAACCCGCCGGCGGCGGCTTCGATATCGTCCACATCTGCTTCCAGGAGGTGAGCCGCGATCCTCCTGGCCTTCTCCAAGACCACGTGGCTCTGCTCGAAGATGGCCGACCCTCCGAGTTGGAGCGAGCGGGAGCCGTAGGTCCCCGAACCCCGAGGGACGACGCCGGTGTCCGAATGGATCACGCGAACGTCCTCGAAAGTCACGCCCAGCACGCCGGACGCTATCTGCGCCAGGGAGGTCTCGTGCCCCTGCCCGTGAGGAGATATCCCGGTCATCACCGTCACCACGCCGTCGGGGCCGACATCGACCGAGCCGAACTCCTTCTCGGCGAACGCCGTTATCTCCACGTACGAGGCGATACCGATGCCGAGCGCCATGTGATCACCGCGCTCTCGGCGCGCCTGCTGCTCGTCCCGCAGTTCGGCGTATCCCGCCTTCTCCAGGGCCGTTTCGAGAGCTAGCGAGTAGTCGCCCGTGTCGTACTCGGTCCCCGCAGCGCTCATGTAGGGGAACGCGTCCGAAGGGATGAAGTTGCGTCGCCGGATCTCGGCCGGATCCATCTGCAGCTCGGCGGCGAGCATGTCCATGGCGCGCTCGACGAGGGCCGAGGCCTCGGGTCTGCCCGCCCCGCGATAGGCGTGTACCGGCGTCGTGTTGGTGACGACGGTCATCCCCCGAGCCGCGATCTTCGGGAAGGCGTAGACACCCGCCAGCATCTCCATGGTGACCGGAGGGAGGAACGCTGCGCGAGGGTAGGCGCCGATGTCGGCGAGGATCTCGGCCTTCAGACCTACGAGCGTCCCGTCCCGGCGAGCCCCGATCTGAACGCGATGAACCTGCGCACGGCCGTGCGTCATCGACAGCATCGACTCCGAGCGGGTCTCGAACCAGCGAACCGGCCGGCCCAGCAACTGTGCCGCCTTCGCCACCACCAGGTACTCCGGATACATCTCGAGTTTGGCGCCGAAACCTCCCCCGACGTCGGGGGCGATAACGCGCACCTCCTGCTTGTCCGTCCCGAGGGCTTCGGCCAGATCGCCGCGGATGTCGAACGGCACTTGAGTCGAGACCCAGACCCTGTACCCGTCACCGTCCGGTGCCACGGCGATGCCGTTGGGCTCCATGGGGACGGGCGCGAGTCGCTGGTTCACGAATCTCGCGGACACGACGACATCGGCCCCAGCGAGAGGATCGGAGTCCCACTGATACTCGAACCTGTTGCACACGTTCGACCCGGCGTCGGGAAAGAGGAGAGGCGATCCGTCGGTCGCGGCAGACTCGGCATCGATGACCACGTCGAGGGGGTCGTAATCGACGAACACCTCCTCGGCGGCGTCGATAGCCTGCGCCGAAGTCTCCGCGACGACGACCGCGACGGCCTCGCCGACGAACCTGACCACATCGCGAGCCAGGATCTGCCGGGACATCGGCAGGTCTACGTTCCCCGACGGCGGCAGAGGCTCGAGATCCAGGTCATCGGCCGTGAACACCGCGACCACTCCCGGCATCGAACGGGCCCGGTCGGAATCGACCGCGCCGATGCGCGCATGAGCCATGATGGAGCGAACGAACATGGCCCTGGCCGCCCCATCAACCGCTATGTTCTCTAGGTAACGTCCCTCGCCCTTGAGGAATCGGGGATCTTCGGTACGAAGGTGCGGTATGCCGAAGAAGGACGGAGGCACGCTCACGCAACTGATGGTAGCGGCAGACGGGAGAGATCCGATGTACGCAGGTCGTTCGCTCAAAGGGACGATGGCCGTCGTCCTGGTCGCGACATCGATGGCATTGTCGTCGGCCCTGCCTGCCCACGCGGCCACCATCCGGGCCCGGAGGATCGCCTCCGGCCTTAACCAACCCGCGGCCTTCACCTTCACTCCGAGTGGACGCATCTTCTACGTGGAGCGGCTCACGGGCGAGGTTCACCTGTTCAATCCGGCGACCGACTCCGACAAGCTCTTCTTCACCGTCTCGCACGTATCGGGTTCGGGCGAACGAGGCTTGCTGGGCATCGCGCTGCATCCGGCGTTCCCGTCCAAGCCGTTCGTCTACGTCTACGCGACCCGGCGGATCGCGGGCGTCACCAAGAACCAGATCCTTCGGATCACGGATACGCCCAGCGGGGGACGCAACCTGACCCTGTTGTTCGGAACGCGTGCCAGTAGCGCCCCGTACCACAACGGCGGCAGGATCCTCTTCGGTCCCGACGGGAAGCTCTACGCGATGGTCGGGGACGCACACGATCCTTCGAACGCGCAGGACCTGGCCGACGACCGCGGAAAGGTTCTGCGGATGACGGCCAACGGCGGCATCCCATCAGACAACCCGATCCCCGGCAGCCGGGTGTACTCCTACGGGAACCGCAACTCGTTCGGGTTCGCGTTCGATCCCGAGACGGGAGATCTCTGGGAGACGGAGAACGGACCCGAGTGCAACGACGAGATCAACAAGATCTTGCCCGGCGCGAACTACGCCTGGGGGCCGAGCGAGAACTGCTCGGGTCCGGGCCCGGACGATACGAACGCCGACGGACCCGCCAGGCAGTTCCCCCTCTACTACTACCGCGACACCATCGGCATCACGGCCGGCGCGTTCTGCGCGGGCTGCGGTCTGGATCCTGCCAGCGAGGGGGCCTTCTTCTTCGGAGATGTGAACGGGGGATCCGACGGTCCCGGTCACCTTTACAGAGCGACGCTGAACGCCGGCCGTGACGACATCGCCGGCGCGCCCGACCTGCTGCTCTCGATCTCGCAGGTCTTCTCGACCGAGGTCGGCCCCGGAGGGGGCGTCTACTTCAGCGGACCGACCGGCATCTACAAGCTCGTCTACACCTAGTTCGCGCGCCGGTCGAGTTGGGAGTACCCTCGCCGAGGAGGTGTCGAGATGAACATCGGCCGTCCTAAGCGCGTCATCGAAGTGGACCCGGCAACCTCACCACTGCCCGAGGCGCTCCCCGAACCTCAACCGACGCCCGCTCAACCGGCGCCCGCACAACCCGCGGGCAGATGAACGTCTCACTCGCCGCCGACCTGGAAGTTGCGGTCGGCGTCGAGGCGATCACGGCGTGGCGGGTGTGGTCGCTGTCCGGCCGCAGGGACGGTTCGGAGTTGCTGCTCCGCCCCGTAGCCGGACGATCCAGGCCTTGGCTGCCCATGCAGCCGGCCGAAGCGACGTGCAAGTTGGTCAGGATGCATGTGGCACCCAACGTGGATTGCACGTGCGGTCTCTACGGAACCCACGAGCCCGACATCCTGCGGAAAACCAAAACCCCCGGCGTGCTAGGTCGCGTCTCGCTCTGGGGGCGCGTCGTGGAACACGAACTCGGCTACCGAGCGCAGTTCGGGTACCCCCAGCGGCTCCGGCTCGCCTGCTACCTATGTTTCTGGCAGCGATCCGTTGCTCGCTCGCGTCCGGATGTCGTCGCGTGGATGGGCCGCAGCTACCTCCTGCCGCTTTGCCATCCCCACGTGGAACTGTCCACCCGATACGGGATGCCGCCCAAGGAGACCTTGCCGGCGATGCAGGTCGAGCAGGCGCTTCGATCGACGTACGCTGTCGATGCGATGGCCCTGTAACTCGACCGGCGAAACGTCTACTCCCCGCCGTGAAGCTTCTTCTTGGCGGCGGTCTTGGCGAGACGTTGTCGGAGGTCGGCCGCATCCGCGCTCGGCGTGGGCGGGGGCGGGTCGCCGGGGGCAAGCAGATGACGAACCTGCTCCTCCGCGGTTCGGGCTCGATCCTCCGCCATCTGGATCCTGTGCTCGAGTTCGTCGAGGATGA
>JANPEZ010000093.1:0-14747 GCA_031423155.1 Actinomycetes bacterium | reverse complement strand
CACCTGCCGAAGATCCAGCTCTGTGACCTCGACCTTGGGCTTGGTTGCCCGGCCTAGGTCCTCCAAGCGGTCGAGAAGGGTTCGGAACTCGAGCGAGGTGAAGAGCCTGCGGACGGCCACCATGTCCCATTCGCCCATCTGACAGTCGGTTGGATCGACGTCCAGTTCAAGGTCGACGACGATCCTCGCCAGGTCCTTGTTGAGGGCGAGCTGCTCGCCCGCCGCAGCCACGTTCTCTCTGAGCTTGCCCTTGAGGTCATCGACGCGGGCGAGCAGTTCCTCGACGGTGCCGTACTCCTGGACGAGCTTGGCCGCGGTCTTCTCCCCCACTCCTGGGACACCTGGGATGTTGTCGGACGCGTCGCCCTTCAGAGCGACGTACTCGAGGTACTGAGCCGGCGTGACGCCGTAGCGCTCGCTCACTCCGGCCTCGTCGAATAAGACGATGTCGGAGATGCCCCTGCGATTGAACATCACGCGGATCGCCGGCTGTATCAGTTGGAAGAAGTCGCGGTCGGCGGTAACGATGACCACGTCTATACCCTCTGCAGCCGCGCGCGTCGCCAGCGTGCCGATCGCATCGTCGGCCTCGTGCCCCTCTACATGGATGACGGGGATGTTCAGGTGTTCGAGGACCTCCTCGATCAGGCCCAGTTGCGGGCGGAATTCGCTTGGCGTCTCGGGCCGGCCGGCCTTGTAGTCGGGGAACTTCTCCAACCTAACAGTCGGGGCGCCCTTGTCGAAAGCGACCGCGACGTAGTCCGGCTTCTCCTCGGCCAGGAGCTTGATCAACATCGAGGTGAACCCGTAGACCGCGTTGGTCACCTGGCCGGTGCTGGTGGCAAGCGTCGTCGGCAATGCGAAGAAGGCCCGGTAGGCCAGAGAGTGTCCGTCGAGCAGGAAGATGCGCTTGCGCTCTGACGGATCGGGCTCGGCCACGGGCCGTATCGTAGACGGCGACGCCGACGCTCCCCAGGTTGCCGCAAATCCGACCCAGTAGATAGGATTCGCCCTATCAGCCCGGTAGTTCGGACCCGAACGAGGAGGACGGCAGGTGGGAGCAGCGCTTCTGATCACGCTCCGCGAGGGCATCGAGGCCTCGCTGATCATCTCGATCCTTCTCGCCTACCTGCGCCAGCTAGACCGCCGGGATCGTGCCTACCTGGTCTGGTGGGGAACCGGACTGGCCGTACTGGCCAGCCTCGCCGTAGCGACCGTCATCTTCAGCGCGGCGGCCGAGTTCGAGGGCAAAGGCGAGCAGGTGTTCGAGGGTGCGGTCAGCCTGACCGCAGTAGCGGTCCTGACCTGGATGATCTTCTGGATGCGCCGCCAGGGTTCCAGGGTCCGATCGGAGCTGCATCAGAAGGTCGACACCGCCCTGACCGGCGGCGGCTATGCCCTCGCCGGGCTGGCCTTCGCCGTTGTGCTTCGCGAAGGCATCGAGACCGCACTCTTCGTTTTCGGGGCCGACAAGGCTGCCGCAGGAGGCTCAGGCGGAACGCTCCCCGGGATCCTCGGAGCGATCATCGGTCTCTCCCTCGCCGCTGCTATCGGGATGGCCATCTACAAGGGAAGCGTGAAGCTGAACGTACGTACTTTCTTCAAAGTCACCGGCGCCGTCGTGTTGATCGTCGGCGCAGGACTGCTCTCCTTCGCCGTCGGGGAGTTCCAGGAGGCCGGCATCCTTCCGGGTTCTGCCAAGATCGCGTTCGACATCTCCGGAACCCTTCCCGACAACTCCGGTGTCGGTGCGATCCTTCACTCGCTGATCGGATACGTTGCGGCGCCAACCATCTTGCAGGCGATCACTTGGCTCTCCTACGTGGCCGGCGCCGGCTTGTTCTTCTTCCGCCCGCAAACTCCAGCCGTAGTCCCCGTCGAAGCGAGGACCTGAGGCGAGCCGTTCCATCCCTTGCGACACAACGCTTCTGGTTCAGTCTCAACATGTCACTCTTTTCTGCTTCGATACTGCGCGACTTCTACCAGCATCGATACACAACATCCTTTGGCGTGTAACGCGTTCCATCGAGTTGACAGGGTGTGGCGCTGCGTCTATCTTTCGCTCCGGTCCTAAGCGGTTGCGGGATCGAGCGGGAGGCGGCAACGTCGACCGACCGGAACCAAGGTCGCTTGGGACCGCTGATTGACGGGTTGTGACGCCGAGTAGAAAACGCTCACGTATGGGGAAGGCGTGAGCGGCTCCAAAGGCGCTCGCAACCCGTCAATCTGTTTTCCGGCTGTTTTCCGGGGCAACTACAGAACCGCGTCGAGGAACTTGCGTGTCTCGGGGAACTTCGTGTTGTCGAACACTTCGACCGGGGTCCCTTCCTCCAAGATCACACCTTCGTGGAAGAAGCAGAGACGGTTGGCTACCTCGCGCGCGAAACCCATCTCGTGGGTGACGATCATCATCGTCATGTGCATATCGGTCGCAAGGGCCTTCATCACTGCGAGCACTTCATGGATGAGTTCGGGGTCGAGCGCCGAAGTCGGCTCGTCGAAGAGCATCACGTCCGGCTCCATCGCAAGGGCTCTGGCGATCGCCACCCTCTGCTTCTGACCTCCCGAGAGGCGGATCGGGTATTCCTCAGCCTTGTCGGCCAGGCCAACCCTGTCGAGCAAGCCGCGGGCGATCGGCCGCGCCTGCTCCTCGGGCATCTTCTTGACCGTGATCGGGCCCTCCATGACGTTCTGGATGGTCGTCATGTGAGGGAACAGCGGGAAGTCCTGGAAGACCATCCCGGCGTGCATCCTGACCCGGCGGACCTGCTCCCTCTTGTGCCTGTGGCGGTGGCCGCCTTGGAGCCTGATCCCCGCCACCTCGATGGTCCCGGCCGTTGGGTCCTCAAGGAAGTTGATGCATCGCAGCAGCGTCGACTTGCCCGACCCGGACCGACCGAAGATGACCACCACCTCGCCCTTGTGGACCTCCATGTCGATGCCCTTGAGGACCTCCAGATCTCCGAAGGTCTTGTGTAGTCCCTCTACCTTCACGACCGCCTTCCAGTCGATCGCGGTCATGTCTCGTCCTCGCGACGAGACTGTTCCTCGAGTCTCTTGGCGCCGGGCTTGCGACTCGGAGTCCCGGCTTGTCGTACATAGCCCTTGCTGACGCGGGTCTCAAGCTTGGTCTGGAAGAGCGTGAAGATGGCGGTAAGCGCCCAGTAGATCCCGGCGGTGACCACAAGCGCTTCGAGGTTCTTGAAGTCGTGGTTGCCGGCGACCGTTGCCCGCTTGAAGATGTCGTACCAGAAGATGCTGCTCGCGATGAGACTCACGAGCGCCGTGTCCTTGATCATCGCGATGAACTCGTTCCCCGTCGGAGGGATGATGACCTTGAAGGCCTGAGGAAGGACGACTCGCCTCATCCTCTGCTTGTACGACATCCCGAGTGCGTCGGCGGCCTCTGTCTGGTCGGGGCCTACCGAGAGGATCCCCGCGCGGAAGATCTCGGTCATGTAGGCCCCGTAGTTGAGCGAGAGCGCGATGATGCCTGCAAGAACCGCAGAGAGTACGAAGTACCTAGCGAGGGTCGACCCGATGAGCCCTCGATCCTGCAGGCTCGATCCGATCTGCGGAAGAGCCAGATACACCAGGAATATCTGCACTATCAAAGGGGTGCCCCTGTAGAAGGATGTGTAGAAACCGGACACTCCATACGCCACAGCGTTCTTGGACAGGCGTCCGAGCGAACCGAGCAACGCCAGGACGACTGCGAAGAAGATGGACACTATGGCGATCACCACGGTGACCCACACCCCCGTGATGATGAACTTGAAGGTCCGGTTCATCCATGCGATGTCGAACTTGGCCAGCCAGAAGAAGATGCCCAGGAGGGCGAAGATTCCCGTCCACACCAGCACCACTTTGGTTCGGAACGAAAGACGGGTTCCGGCGTCGAGCGGATGCTCGGGGGGCCGGGTCTCCCCGGCCCCCCCTTGGATCTCTATGTGCGCCGCCATCGGCGAGCGCCTTTCTGGAGCCTCAGGCCCCCTGCTGGATCGTCAGGTCCTCGCCGTAGGTAGCCATCGAGAACGCAGTCAGGGTCCCGTCCGCATGCATCTGGGCGACGATCTCGTCGAGAGCTGCGACGAAGCTCGCGGCATCAAGGGGAGCCGACCTGTCTATAGCCACCGCCAGCGGCTCGTAGAACAAAGGCGGTCCAACGATCTTGATCGCCTTACCCGCGTCGATGGCACCTTGGAGCGTCGGGACCGCCGAGAAGGCCGCGCACAGGCGCACGCAGTCACCTAGCGCGAGGTCGTCGATGGCCGGCTTGTCGGTCTTGTACGTGACCAGTTCGGCGCCGGCCACCGCGAAATCGATCGTGTAGTCCGGGATCTGCAAGGTCCCATTGAGGTAGTCCTCGTAGGTGCAGCCTCCGCAGACTCCGACCTTCTGGCCGGCTAGGTCCGCGGCCGATGTGATGGTCGTGTTGTCGGCGTGCACGGCGAAACCGGCTGGCGCGAAGTAGTAGGGCTGGGTGAAGTACAGGACTTCGGCGCGCTCAGGCGTGATGGTCATCGAACCGACGCTCACGTCCCAGCGGTCGTTCCAACCCCCGGCGGTAAGGACCGTCCAGTCCGGGGTCGCCCATTCGATCTCAAGTCCCATCCGCTTGGCGATCTCGGTGGCCGTGTCTATGTCGAAGCCCTCGTACTCACCCGTCTGCGGGTTGAGCGAGGACTGCGGTGGGTACACGGGGTCGGTTGCGAAACGGATCAAGCCGCTCTCACAGATCTTCGCGAGCAGGTCACCGGCGGTAAGGTCGGCGCTCGCGCACACGGTCTGATCCGTGGGCGCTGGTGTGCCGGTTTCTCCACCGGGCGAGCTGCTGGACTTGCTGCAGGCCGCTCCGACGAGGGCCAGAACCCCCAGGAGCGCCGTCACCGCCTTCAAGCGGGATCTGTGCATGTTCCCTCCTCGTTGAGAGGCGCCCTTGGCATCAGCGAGCGCCCGAACTTGCGCGATACGTTCCCGAACTATAGGCAGGGGGGTGCGAGCGAGCAACGCCGTGACCGGCTCTCGGCTGAATATGGCCCTAATGGGTGGTTCGGCCTCACGAACCAGTCTCCCCGGGCAGGGTTGCGCCCGGGAAGTACTCGGCGAAGAGGCGACCGTAGTCGCTCGACCGGATCAGAACCGCCAGGGCCGAGTCGATCGCTCCCAGCAGGACGGTATCGGGGCCCGCCGCGATGAACACGCTGTGGTCCCCTGTGTCCTCGCTCGCCACGACTCGCAGGCCCGGCCGGTCCTCGGTCATACGCCAGGCGTTCCACTCGACATCGACCACCGCATCCAACTCCCCCGACTCGAGCAGGTCGTAGGCCAACGTGGCGTCGGAGAGATCCCGCAGGGTCGGGGCGTCACTTCCAACGAAGCGCCGGCCGGCCCATTGGGCCGAGTCGCCCGCCCTGATCACACCGACGACATCGCCCGAGGTGAGCCGGTTCAGAGGTTCGGCGCGGGACGCCTGCCTCCCCGGCATCGTCACCGCGATCCGCACGCTCAGAGACACCCTCGAGATCAGGGTCTGCGGATCCAGCCCGTTCGCGCTGGTCATCAGGACGTCCACCCGTCCCTTCTCGAGAGCCGAAGGGGCGTCCCGGCAGGCGAGGCTCACCCACTGCATCGATAACCCGAGCCGCTCGGCGACCGCGTCTGCCAGGTCGACATCGAACCCGGTCGCGGACCCGTTGCGCCGGTAGGCGTATGGGGCGCCGGCACGGCAGGATCCGACGATCAGCACTCCCGGCGTTCGAACCGGCAACCTGCTCGACCCGGTCTCCTTCTGCACGGGTACCCACGTCAAGCCTTGATCGCGGAAGAGGCGGATCCCCTGCGCGGAAGATTCCAGATCTCCGTCGGCAGCGAAGGAGTAGTGACCGGCCAGTCCAACGTAGGGACCCGGTCCGGTGACGTAAACCCGCATGAGCAGCTCTCTCGTCGACAGCCCGCCCCGGAAGGCGCGGAGCATCATGCCGCCGATGTCGTAGCCCTCGACCGCGTACACGCCCGGTGATGAGCCACTCGCCGCCTGGAAGTCGTGCACGAAACTCTGGGCCTCCTGGTCGGTCGACGTGGATAGGTCGACACAGCCGCAGAGGGCGATCGTTCCCTCGCCGGCCGGACCGGCGCCGGTAAGGAACGCCTCATCCTTCGAGGCTTCGGAGACGATCAGACCTACGTGCCCAAGTCCCCTTTCATGAAGGGCCGTCCGCAGCGCAATGGCTCCTGAGGAGAACCCGGACCAAAGGACCGTCCCGCAGCCGGAGGCCGCGATCTGCAGCTCTACCGGGACCGGCGGCGATCCCGGCGGCAGCGACGCGCGCAGCGCTACCGCGTCACCCATCCGCGCGGCCAGCTCGGCTTCGAGCCGATCCGAGGTCCCCGATCCATCACCGATCAGACAGACTCCGTTCGGTGCACCCTCGCCGGAGAGCGCCTCGGCAACGAGCAGATCCGTAAGCAGGCTCGAGTCCGGCACCGTCCTCCACCAGCCACCGCCCGACCCGAGGGCAGGCCCCAGCGATGACAGGCTGAAGGTCGGCAAGCCGGCTCGTAGCAGCAGCGCCGCAACGTCGGGGGTCTCCTGCCAGAAGGGGCCGATCACCACGGCGACGTAGGAGGGATCGTCAGCTATCTCCGCGGCCAGGTCGAGGGCCCTGGCCGGGTCTCCTTGAGTGTCGAAGGCAACCACTTCGGCGTGAACCGGCAGGGAGGGAGACTGCGCGCCCGACGAGAACGCAAGCTTGAGCCCCTGCATAGCCGGAGTGACTAAGCCGTAAGGGTTCTCGACGGTGTAGTCGGCCATGAAAGCGACCTTGACCTCGATCGGAACGATCGTCGGACCAGGCTCAGTCGAGACCTGCGAGCCCGAACCCGGGCCCGTACATGCCGACAGCAGCAGCGAGCACGCGACCAGCGCGGCGAGGTACGGCACAAGATGGGGGCGCGATCTTCGCATCGGTTCTCGCATCGAGCCTGACGCCTGCCCGAGCCAGGCAGCTAGTCTAGGGGGCCATCGCCGGGATGGCGGAACTGGCAGACGCGCGGGACTCAAAATCCCGTGGGCTTCGGCCCGTGAGGGTTCGACCCCCTCTCCCGGCACTAAACGACGTGAAACTCGGCCACGGTCTGGCTTGAGGCGAATCGGTCCAGGCCGAGCGAAGATATGTCCACGGGTCGGGCTCTGCCCTCGACGATCATCTCGGCGAGGAGCTTGCCGACTACGGGCGCATGCTGGAACCCGTTACCGCTGAAGCCGTTCGCCAGGTAGAAGCTGGCCACCGGCGACTCGCCGATGATGAGATGACGGTCAGGGGTCATCTCGTACAAGCCGGCCCAAGCGCTGCGCGTACCGGCCGGGCCTAGCGGGGAAAGACAAGGAAGGCGACCGGTAGTCGGGGGGTTGGCTCAGCCGACCAGGGGGATCTGTGCCCGGAACTCCCCGGCCAGGATCGCCGCATCCTCACGACCGGAGGTGGCTAGCTTGGCCATCAGGGCGCTGCCGACTATCACCCCATCGGCGAAAGCGCATGCCTCGGCTGCCTGGGAGGGAGTCGCTATCCCGACCCCTACAAGCAGGGGCTTGTCCGTGAGCGGCCTAAGGGACTCGACGACCGAACGGGCGGTGTCCTCCAGGCGCTCGCGCGCCCCCGTAACACCGTACGTAGCCACGCAGTAGACGAAGCCGTGGTCTGCCGCAGCGATAGCCGCCAGGCGATCGGGTGAGGTTCCAGGGGCGGCCAAGAAGACCGTGTCGATCCCGTGAGCCGCGCTGATCCGGTTCCACTCCCCGGCCTCGTCGACCGGCAGGTCCGGCACGATCACGCCCGCGACCCCGGCTTCCTCGGCATCCGCGAGGAACCTGTCG
Source organism: Actinomycetes bacterium (assembly GCA_031423155.1). Lineage (GTDB taxonomy): Bacteria > Actinomycetota > UBA4738 > UBA4738 > HRBIN12 > JANPEZ01. The sequence goes on along the minus strand of JANPEZ010000093.1, from coordinate 6,871 downwards.
AACCCTCTGTGGAATACGGGGTTCACGTAGGTCATGACCGCAACGGGGATATCCAGAGCTGCCGCCGAGATCAGGGCCAGGATGTCGGCCGGCCTGGCACCGGCCTCCAGAGCCGTGCGCGAGGCCTCCTGGATGACCCCTCCATCCATCACGGGGTCCGAGAACGGGATCCCCACCTCGATCGCGTCTGCTCCGGCTGTCTGAAGGTCTCGGAGCAGCGAAGCGTCGACCCCCGGGAACCCCCCCGTGACGTACGGCACGAAGGCGCGGCCGCCGCCGTCGCGGCGCGCGCGCAGGGCCTTCTCCAGATCAGCCATGCTGAGGGTCCCCCAGCGCCGCGCGAACGGTGTCCAGGTCCTTGTCACCGCGGCCGGAGAGACAGACGAGAACGCGGGTCCCCTTCGGCATTGGGTCGGTCATAAGCCATCCGACGATGTGAGAAGGCTCGAGCGCGGGAAGGATCCCCTCGGTCCGCGCCAGTGCTTGGAATCCCTCGAGCGCCTGAGCGTCGCTGGCGCTCACGTACTCGGCGAGACCTGCATCGGCCAGATATGCATGTTCGGGCCCAACGCCCGGATAGTCGAGTCCGGCCGAGATCGAGTGGGTAACCGCGATCTGACCGTCCGGATCCTGCAGCAGGTAACTGAGAGCTCCGTGCAAGATCCCCGGCTGTCCAAGAGTGATGGAGGCGCAGTGCTCGCCCAGCTGCATCCCTCTTCCACCAGCCTCGACTCCGATCAGGCGAACTCCCGGGGCACCGACGAACGCGGTGAACATCCCGATCGCGTTGCTGCCGCCTCCGACACAGGCGACCACGACATCAGGGTCCGCCCCGTGAAGGGCGTCGAACTGGCTCCGAGCCTCGTCCCCGATCACGCGCTGAAGATCGCGGACGAGCGCCGGGAAGGGATGGGGTCCGACCACAGATCCGATGATGTAGTGGGTGTTCCTCACGCTGGCAGCCCAGTCGCGCAACGCTTCGTTCACGGCTTCCTTCAAGGTTCGGGTTCCCGCCATCACGGGGACGACCTCGGCCCCGAGGAGCTTCATCCTGGCCACGTTCGGCGCCTGCCTGTGGGTGTCTTCCTCTCCCATGTAGACGACGCAGGGAAGGCCCAGGAGGGCGCACGCGGTAGCGGTGGCCACTCCGTGCTGGCCCGCTCCGGTCTCGGCGATGATCCGCTCCTTTCCGAGCCGCTTGGCAAGGAGAGCCTGGCCGAGGGCGTTGTTGATCTTGTGGGCTCCCGTGTGCGCCAGGTCCTCGCGCTTCAGCCAGATGTCGTAGCCGAGTTCGTCCGATAGCCGCTGGGCGTGTGTTATCGGCGTCGGCCTCCCGACGAAATCACGCAGAAGGTCTCCGAGCTCCTGGCTGAATCCCGGATCGTCGCGCAGGTCTGCCCATGCCGCCGAGAGCTCGTCCAGTGCGGGTATCAAGACCTCGGGGACGTAGCGACCACCGTAGGTGCCGAAGCGTCCGCGTGAGTCCGGTCGCTTCTCGATCGTGGAACTCATGTTCGCCCACTCCCCGTCAGCTCGACGATCTTGGCGCCCGGATCTTCCGCTCGCATGAGCGCCTCTCCGACAAGGATGGCAGACGCGCCCGCCCGAACGGCTGCCCGAACGTCCACTCTCGTGGAGATGCCGCTTTCCAGTACGGCCAGCCGGTCGGAAGGAACGCGTTCGAGCCGCTCCAGCGCGCGAGTCATGTCGACTTCGAGCGATTCCAGGTCCCGGGCGTTCACCCCGATGAGCACCGCGTCCGTGGCGAGGGCCTTGGCCAGGTCCTCGTCCGAGTGGGTCTCGACCAAGGCCGCCATCCCCAGATCCCTCGTCACGCCCAGCATCAACCGCAGCTCCTCAGCGCCCAGGGACGCACAGATCAACAGCACGGCGTCGGCGCCGTTTGCCCGGGCCTCGATCACCTGGGCCGGATGCACGAGGAAATCCTTGCGAAGCACGGGAACGGTCGTGGCCAAGTGCACGGCTCGAAGATCCGCGAGCGAACCGTGGAAGTGGCGCGGTTCGGTCAGGACCGAGATGGCAGCAGCGCCGCCGGCTTCGTACGCCTTGGCGCGGATAGCCGGGTCCACATCACCGGCGATGGCTCCGGCCGAGGGCGAGGCCCGCTTGACCTCCGCGATCACGGATGGGGTCTTCCTCCGCAGCGCCGCAACGAAGTCTCGCGGCGGAGGCGACTGAAGCGCGCGTGCCATCAGCGTCGACTCATCGAGCGGGTACTCGATCAGTTCGGATCGCACTCGAGCGACGTGGTCGGACAAGAAACCCATGGGGTCCGGCAGTCTATAGACGCCTCAGCCCGTCAGGAGAAACGGGCGAGCACGTCGGAAACCTCGAGTCCGCCATCTGAGAAGGCGCGCCCCACTACCGCTCCTTCCACCCCTTCGATCGCCGCGATCGTTTCGAGGTGCTCGATGCTCGCGACACCGGCCGCGGCTATCACCGGCCGGCGGGTGAGCGAGGCGACGGTCCGAAGAGACTCGATGTCCGGGCCGCTGAGCGCTCCGACACGGCCGACGGTGGTGACCAGGTAACGCTCGACATCGGTCGAGGCCAGCCACTCCAACGTGGGGGCCAGCTCGAGCGTCACCCCGCTGCCCCCTCGCGCTCTCACCATCGAACCATCGACCTCGATCCCGACGGCCAGCGCGGAGCCGAGCCGGCTCGCCAGGTCCTCGACGAACGTCCGATCAGTCAGGGCGGCGGATCCAAGGACGATCCTTGCCGCGCCGGCCTCGAGCATCGAATCGACGCCCAACCGACTCGCCAATCCGCCGCTGGCCTGAACGGAAACGCCCATAGCGCATATCTCCTCGATCGTTCCCGCGTTGCGAGGCACGCCCTCGAATGCCAGGTCTACGTCGACCACGTGCAACCAGCGAGCGCCCGCGGCAACGAACGCCTCCGCGGCCGCCAGCGGGTCACCGCCGAACGCCTCGGAGGAGGCCGGGCCCTCGGATGTGAAACGGACCAGCTTGCCGCCCGATATGTCGATCGCCGGCAAGATCGTGAAAGGCATGCCTCAACGATACTCAGGCGGCGCCCTGGTCGAGGCGGGCCGCGCCCGGACCCAGGAGGCTCTGGATCTCGTGCAGCAGGGCTCCTGAGGCGTCCACCCGCAGGCTCCCTATCTCCATCGGGGTGACTCCGCTCGATGACATGAACCGAACCTTCACCGGTGCAAGGCCCGGATGGGAGGCCAGGAGATCCTTGAGACGGGCGATGACGGCCGTGGTGCACGAAGCAGGCTGAAGTTCGACGACGAGGGAGGGAACAGCCGCTACCTGCGAGCCGGGCCCGAGGTCGGGCGCTCGTACCTCGTTCGCGCGGATCTGCATCTCCCGACCTCGAAGGTCTATCCTGCCCGCCGCCAGGACGATCTGATCCGTATCGATGAGCCCCGGAACGGCCTCGTAGACGCTGGGGAACGCGATCACCTCGACCCCGCCCGCCAGGCCCTCCAGACGGAACTGGGCGTAGGGCTCCCCCTTCTTCGTGAATTTTCGCGAGACGGCTCCGATGATGCCTCCGACCGTCACGAGGTCACCGTCGCCCAGCGCCAGCAGGTCCCCCATCTCGTGCGAGCACTGAGCCGCGAGGGCGTCCTTGACCGAGAGCAGTGGGTGGTCGGTGACGAACTGTCCGAGCATCTCCTTCTCAAGCCGCAGCAACGTGCGCTTTTCGAATTCCTCTGCTTCGAGCACGGACTCGTCGACTGGTTGAACCTCGCCCGCACCTCCGAATAAGGAGAACTGCCCAGCGGCCTCCGCCTTGCGTTCGGCCAAGATCGGCTGAGACACCTTGTCCTGGTTCTCGAAGAGTCCCTGACGGGAGTACCCGAGGGAGTCGAAGGCACCGGCCAGGGCGAGCGATTCGAGCACCCTCTTGGTCAGGACCGAGGGTTCGACCTTCCTGCAGAAATCACCGAAGTTGGAGAAATCCCCTGCCTTGCGACGAGCCTGGATGATGTGTCCCACGGCGGCCTCGCCCACGTTGCGGACCGCCGACAGCCCGTAACGGATCGAACCTTCGGCCGTCGGGGTGAAATCGGTCTCCGAGCCGTTCACATCGGGCGGCAAGACCTCGAGATCCATCGCGCGGCACGCGTACAGGTAATAGGGCTTCTTGTCCTTGTCGTCCTTGACGGAAGTCAGCAGTGCCGACATGTACTCGACCGGGTGATGAGCCTTCAGATAGGCGGTCTGATACGCCACGTACCCATAGGCGCAGGCGTGGGAGGCGTTGAACCCGTAGTCCGCGAAGGGTTCCATCAACTCGAACAGGTCCTGGCCCAGCCGCTTCGGGTAGCCGTTGTCTTCGCATCCTTGGATGAACTTCTCACGGTGCACGGCCAGCTTCTCGCGGATCTTCTTTCCCATCGCCTGACGCAGCAGGTCGGCCTCTCCCATCGTGTAGCCGGCCATCCTCACCGCGATCTGCATGACCTGCTCCTGGTAGACCAAGATCCCGTAGGTCGTCTTCAAGACGTCCTCGAGGTCCGGGTGGGGGTATGTCACGGGCTTGCGTCCGTGCTTGCGCTCGGCGTACTCGTTGTGCATGCCGGCGTTCAGCGGACCAGGCCGGTAGAGGGCGACGAGGGCCATAAGATCTTCGAATCGATCCGGGGCGAGGGACTTGATGAGGGCCCGCATCCCCTGCGATTCCATCTGGAATACACCTGTCGTGTCTGCCCGGCACAGCATCGCGTAGGTCTCGGGGTCGTCCAGCGCGACGTGGTCTATGTCGAGATCGAGGCCCCTGCTGCGCAAGTGCCTCACGGTGTCGTCGATCACGGACAGGTTCCTCAGTCCCAGGAAGTCCATCTTCAGCAGACCGAGCTGCTCGACACCGTGCATGTCGAACTGGGTGACGACCCGTTTGGAGTCATCGCGCGAATCCTTGGCCAGCTTCAGCGGCAGGTAGTTCACGAGCGGCGCATCGCCGATGACCACTCCGGCCGCGTGGACGGAGTCCTCTCGGCGCAATCCCTCCAAAGCTCGAGCCGTCTCGACGATCTCCTTGGCCTCGGGTTCCTTCTCGTAGGCATCTCGCAGATCGGGCGAGAGGGTCAGCGCATCCTCGATCGGATAATCCCGGCCCATCACCGCCGGCGGGTACATCTTGCAGAGTCGATCCCCCACAGCCGGCGGGAAGCCCAGCACCCGCGCGGCGTCGCGGATACCCTGCTTACCCTTGATCGTCTGGAAGGTGATGATCTGCGCGACGTGGTCCGAGCCGTAGCGCTCCGTCGCGTATCGGATCACTTCGTCCCGGCGGCGTTCGTCGAAGTCCATGTCGATGTCGGGCATCTGCTTGCGCTCGGGATTCAAGAACCGTTCGAATATCAGCCCGTATCGCAAAGGATCCAGGTCGGTGATCCGAAGGCAGTACGAGACGACGGATCCGGCGGCACTTCCTCGTCCCGGCCCCACTCGGATGCCGTTCTCACGCGCGTAACGGATCAGATCCCAAACGATAAGGAAGTAACCCGCGAACCCCATCGAGATGATGATCGACAGCTCTTCGTCGACGCGGGCCTGTATCTCCTGCGTCACTTGACCGTATCGCTGTGTCGCGCCCTCGGCTACCAGTTGGCGCAGGTATGCGTCGCGTTCCAGCCCTGCCGGCGCCTCGAATCTCGGCAGGTGGAACCGTTGATCGGCCGGGGCACGGTCTCCGTAGAGCAGATCGAGCTCGCACCGTTCGGCTATCCGCAGCGTCTGGTCGCAGGCCTCGGGGACTTCGCGGAAGACCGCGCGCATCTCCTCCGCGCTCTTGAGATAGAACTCCTCGGAGTCGAACTTCAGGCGCTTGGGGTCGGATTGCAGCTTCTGCTGCTGGATGCAGAGCAGGACGTCGTGCGGCTTGGCGTCCTCCTTCAGCGTGTAGTGAAGGTCGTTCGTCGCTACGAGCGGCGCGCCCATCTTGCGGGCGAGTTCGATCTGAAGGGGAAGGATCTTGCGCTGAGGAGCCAGTCCATGGTCTTGAAGCTCTATGAAGAAGTTCTCGGCGCCGAAGATATCCCGGTACTCGGCGGCCGCGGCCTGCGCCCGGTCGGGCAGGCCGTTGTCCAGGTGCGTCGCCACCTCGCTGGACAGACACCCCGACAGGCAGATGATGCCCTCGGAGTGCTCGGCCATGAGCTGCTTGTCCATCCGGGGTCGGTGGTAGAAACCCTCCAGGTAGGCGGCCGATACGAGCTTGAGCAGGTTGCGATAGCCCGCTTCGTTCTGCGCGAGCAGGGTCAGGTGGTAGTACTTCTCCTGGCTCTCTCCGGGATTGCGATCGAATCGAGAACCGGGAGCGACGTAGGCCTCAACGCCGATGATCGGCTTGATGCCGCAGGCTCTCGCGGCGTCCAGGAAGTTCAAAGTGCCGAACATCGCTCCGTGATCGGTCACGGCTACGGCGGGCATCTGGAGACGCTCGGCCTCGCTGAATATCGTGGGAGCGCCGGGGTTGGACTTCGGGGGCTGGATCCGGGCCGCCCCGTCGAGCAGGGAATACTCCGAATGGGTGTGCAGGTGAACGAAGCTCTGTGTCTGGCTCAACTGGCTCCTGCGGAGGTGAGGCTCGAAGTCACACGCTTGTGATTCCCGGCGAACCTCAAGGTACGCGCGGCTTTCGACGCCGTCAAGAGTGCAGGTGGGAGGTGCCGCTGGAGCGGTCCATCAGGGCGAGGCCTACTCGCTGCGACGTGCCAGGGCGAGTGCCCGTTGAAGATCGTCGGGGGCCGACTCCTCGACCTGCACCCTGTCCGAGGACACCGGATGGTCGAAGCCGATCTTCCAAGAATGAAGGAAGGAGCGGGTCAACCCGAGGCGCTTGGCTTCGTCACCCCCGCCGCCGTAGG
>JANPEZ010000092.1:0-32189 GCA_031423155.1 Actinomycetes bacterium | reverse complement strand
AGCGTCGTGGTCTTGCCGCACCCGCTCGGTCCGAGCATCGAGAAGAACTCTCCTCCCGGGATCGTGAAGGACACTCCGTTGACTGCCACGACCTGTCCGAAACGCTTGAGCACGCTGTCCAGGACTATCTCTCCGGTTCGTTCGGCGCTCATGCATCGATCCTGTTCAGTTTGGCGAACCTATAGGCCGCAAGGGATACCAAGAGCGTTACCACCAGCATGACGAAGTTCAGGGCCGAGCCAGAACCCCAGTCACCGGCCAGCAGGATGAGATCTCGCACGCGTTGGCCGATCATGTACGAGCCGGTTCCTCCGACGATATCGGCGGTAACGAAGTCCGTCAGCATCGGCAGGTAGACCAACACCATCGCGACGAAGATGCCCGGCGCAGCAAGGGGTATGAGGATCTTGCGGGTCTGGGTCCACCAGCCCGCCCCCAGATCGACGGCTGCTTCGAACATCGACGGCTCGATCGCCTTCATCGCCGCGTAGATGGGGATCGTCGTGTACGTGATGTAGGTGGAGGCGAGCGTGACCACAACCGCGAACCGGCTGAACAGCAGCCACTGCACGGGCGGTCCGGGTATGAGCCAGTTGAGCAGTCCCTCTCGGCCGAGGATCACCTGCCACGCGTACACCTTCACCACGGGCGCAAGCTCGTCGGCCAGGACCAGAGAAAGGACGATGAACAGTTCCCACTTCCCGGCGCGAAAGACCATGTGATAGGCAAGGGGGATGGCGATCAAGAGCATGATGGCCATGGAAACCGTCCCGATGTAGACGGTGGTCCAAGCGATCTTCAGGTTGAGCGCGCTCGTCAGCACCGTGGAGTAGTGGTCCAGGGTGTAGCCGCTGGAGGTGTCCGGCGGGAACTTCACGATGCTCATCAGGATCATGATGAGCATCGGGCCCAGGAACAGCAGGACCAGCAGCGACACCGGCGCGAACAGGATGCCGAATACCCCTCCTCGTCTGCGGCTCGAACCCGCGACCGTCGTGGCTATCGCCGCCACCCTAGGTCAGCTCCTCGGGGATGCCGATCGCGATGGGTGAGCCCCCGCCTCTGCGGAGAAGCCTCACGGCGAAGGAGATCATGACGACCTGAACGGCCGAGATCATCACCGAGATCGAGTTCACGACGGCCGTGTGATCTGGATCGCGAACCGAGGAGTAGACCCAGATCGGGAACGTCTGCTGGAAGCCGATCGTGAAGAAGCTGATCTCGAAGTTGTTGAAGGACCACGTGAAGGCGAAGATGGCCGCGGCGGCCAGGGCGGATGCGATGTGCGGCAGGATGATGTAGCGCAGCACCTGCAGCCGCGAGCAGCCGAGGTCGACGGCCGCCTCCTCTTGAACCTTCTGGAACCGGAAGAGCTGAGCCGAAACTATGGCCGTGACCAGCGGGAACGTGCAGATCGTCTGAGTCGCTATCACCGTTCGAAGGCTCAGGTCGATGTTGATCCGGCCGTAGGCCATCAGGGCGGCGATGCCGATCACGAGCCAGGGCAGGATCAGCGGCGCGCCGACCAGCCCTCCGATCGCGGCCCGGCCACGGAAGCGGAACCGCGTCAGTCCGAACGCCGTGAGGGTTCCCAGAACGACGCAGAGCGGCGCCACGATGAAGGCGACCACGGTCGAGTTCAACAGGGACCGTCGAAGCTGCGAGTCCTGGAGAGCATCGGTGTACCAGCGAGCCGTCAGTCCCTCCAGGGGGAATGCCAAGATGTTCGAGTCGTTGAAGGAGAAGAGAAGCAGGATCACCAGCGGACCGAACAGCGCCAGGAACACGAGCCCGAGGAACGCGCGCCACAGGGCGGTGTTCGCCACAGCTGCGGCGCGGGCGCGCGAGGCGGCCCTCGGGCCTCCCGCGGTCTGCTCCACTAGGAGGCCTTCACCTCGGTCCAGGCGGCCACCCACGCCTCACGGTTCTCAGGAGGACTCGCCGGGATCGCGTTCTCCATCGAGAACGGTGCGTCGAGCGACGCGGCGTCGATCACCGACTGAGGCGCGATCTCGAGAACCTTCTGGTTGGCTACCTGATAGTTCCAGGTCGCGGCTTCGTACAGCTCGGCCTCCGGACTCGTGTACCAGTTGAGCAGCGCATAGGCGGCGTCCAGATTCTCGGGTGCGATGTCGGGACTGATCCCGTAGCCGCAAGCCCAGAGGAACTGGCCCTCCGAAGCGGTCACGAACTTGACGTTCATACCCTCTTCGGTGAGGGACTTGGCGTAGTCCGGGTAGCCGGAGGCGATCACGATCTCCCCGGACTTGAACAGGGTCTTGAACGAGGCGCCGCCCTTCCAGAAGGTCCGGATCTGACCGACGTGGTCGATCAGGTACTGCTTGGCGACCTCGAGCTGCGCATCGTCCATCTTCAGAGGGTCCTCGATGCCGTTGATGAGCGCGCTGATCATGATGCCTGTGACGGCGATGTCCTCGATCGCCATGCGATCGCTCCACTGCGGGTCGAAGAGGTCGGCCCAGGAGGTCGGTGGAGTCGTGACCACATCCGCGTTGTAGACGATACCGGCCGTACCGGCGTCGACCGGAAGCATGTAGACCTCGCCGTCGACCTGGACACCGGGCAGCTCTCTCATCGAGGGAAACAGATCGTTCCAGTGTGTTAGCCGGGAGACGTCGAGCGGCAGATACAGACCCTTCTGGACCATCTCGAGTGTGCCCTCATCGACGCAGCTGTTCACCACGTCTACCTGGAAGCCGGCGATGATCTTGGCGATGGCTTCCTCGTTGCTGCCCATCGCGGATGTCTCAAGGTCGATGTTGGGATAGGTGTCGTGGAAACCCTGCAGGTACTCGGGATCGAACCCGTCGGAGTAGGCGAGCAGGCGCACCGTCCCGGTGATGTCCTCGGGTGCCGTCGTTCCCGTTCCAGGGCCCGACGTCGGCTGGGTGGAGGAGGAACTCGACTTAGTGCATGCGGTTGAAACCAGCGCCGCGGTCAGCGCAACGGCCAGAGCGATACGGAACCGACGACCCATCTGATCCTCCTAAGTCCTTGGCACTCCGCGCGACCCGGACTTCCCCAGGCACGAGCAAGCTAGCCTCAGAACGGTAGATTGTCAACCGTTGACGGAATACGCCCGCTGGAGTACGGTCGGCAGCTAACAGGGCTCAGCCCGGGGCCCGAGGGGGAGGTAGAACGATGAGGGCTCGACTCATCGCTGTGCTGGCTATCGTGACGACTCTCACAGCCCCGGGGGGTGCGGCTACGGCAGCTCCTGCGGATCCATTCTTCACCGACGATCGCCCGCAACTGGTCGCGTTGGAGGGCGGAGTCGTGATCGTGCCGCTGATCTCCGCGGGAGACGTTCTCGGACCGGTCGAACCCGGCGCGTATCAGATGACCGGCGTCCCCGACGGGATGGGTTGGTACAAGAGTTCGGACGGCACGATCGAACTCTTCGTCAACCACGAGCTCGACGGGAGGCCGTCCTGGGCACGCGTCTCGCAGCTCACCTTGAACCAGGACGGCGGCGTTATGGCCGGCCGCTACGTGATCGACGGAACCGAGCGCTTCGAGGATTTCTGCGCAGGAACGCTCGAGTCCTTCGGCGGACGCCCGTGGTTCTTCACCGGTGAAGAGAGTCCCGGATCGATGCGCGAGGGGGTTGCGGTCGCGGTGAATGCGACGACGGGCGCGTGGAAGCCTCTCCCCTGGTTCGGGCACTTCTATCACGAGAACGAGGTTCCGGTTCAAGGGATGTCCCAGCTGGCCTTCTTCCTTTCCGAAGATGGTGGTCCGACGAAGAGCCAGATCTACACCTACACATCCGACTCCCTGCGAGGAGCACTGCGCGGCAACGGATCGCTGCGCGTCTTCGTGCCCAGCGGCGGAACCGACTCGAACCCCTCACCGGGTGACATCTCCATCGGCGAGGTCATCGGCGGCTCCCTGGTCCGCATCCCTCAGCGGCAGAACTCCGATCCCTTCGAGTTGGAGCGCGCGGCACAAGCTGCCGGCGCATTCGACTTCATCCGGATCGAAGACTCCGTGGCCGATCCCCAGAACCCCGGCGTCGTCTACTTCGCGGACACGGGCGCGGGACGGCTCGATGTGGGGCAGGAGTCACGCGCGGGTCGCATCTACCGTCTGACGATGGATCCGGCCGACCCGACCAGCGCCACGCTAGAGGTTGTGGTCGACGGTGACGCGGGCGACGACATGGTCAACCCCGACAACATAGGCATCGCCGACCGGAACCTGATCATCCAGGAGGACCACAACAACGCCAAGTACGGCTACAACCGCGTGCTCGTCTACGACATAACGGCCGACACGTTGCGGGCCGTTGCCAGGACCGACCCCTCCGCCCACCTGATCGCCGCAGCGGGCGGCGAGGGTGTCTGGGAGTCCAGCGGCGTCGTGGACGCGAGCGACTGGTTCGGCCAGGGCTGGTGGCTGCTGACCGTCCAGGCCCACGACTCGAACCGGCGTCAGCCCGGCATGAGCGGCAAGGTCGATTCGGCGGTCTTCGAGGGTGGACAGATCCTCAAGATCTACATTCCCGGAACCTAGGTGCTGATGAGGGCGCGGGCCTTTCGGCCCGCGCCCTCTAAGCGCTCGAGGGGGGTTGAGCGCTCAGCCTTGAGGTAGTTGATCCACGTAGGCGGCGATCAGATCACCGGCATGGTCGCAGTGCTCCTCCGCGAGGGTTCCTGCCTTGTCGATGTCGCCGGCCGCTATCGCGTCGAACAGCGGACGATGTTGTATCGCGATGTCGTCGAGCGAGCCGTACACGCGCTCATCGAGCTTGAGCAGCGCCCGAAGCATCGGAACGTACCTTTGGAACACCTCGTGCAGTCGCTCGTTGCCGGAGATGCGACACAGCCCATCGTGGAACTCGAGGTCACGCTGGAAGACGAGGTGGACATCGTTGATCTCGACGGCGACCTCGATGCGCCCTAGCATCGCCCTCAGCTCGTTGATGTCGCCGTCGTCCTTCCTGGCGGCCAAGATCCTCGCGGCGCGACCTTCGATCGCTGCGCGCACGGCGTAGATCTCGCGGACATCCTTGCTCGACAGGCTCACGACGAACGTACCCCGGCGGGGCTCCTCTAGAAGGAGTCCCTCGGCCCTCAGGAGCTTGAATGCCTCGCGCACCGGCCCTCTGGACACGTTCAGCTGCTGGGCGATCCGCGACTCGACCAGGTGCTCGCCTTGGGGGAAGCCGCCGGCCAGGATCTGCTCGCGGATGCGGTCGGCAGCGTCCTCGGCGAGCGACCGGGGGGCTTTCAGGGGCTTCAGGCCCTCAGCAGCGCGGTCCGGGGAGTCGCTCATGCGCAGATTGTAGACAGTTGACTACATACGGGGCAACAGGACTCAGGTTTCACGCCTGGCCCGTTTCATGGCCTCGCGCACCGCGTCGGCGTCGAAGGACAGCTCGAAGAAGCCGACCTGCTCCTCGTACACGGCAGGGTCGGACTGAGCCTTGACCTCGTCTTCGAAGACGTGCAGCACGGGGAGTCCCAACTGGATCCCCGCCAGTGGACCGACGTACGCGGGGTCGCCCTCGCGTACGGTCTCGGCCGCGACCTCCACCGATTCGGGATCGGCCGCTCCGAGCATGACCACCAGGTTCTCGCTGCCCTGTTCCTGGGCGATGCGTTTGATGAGTCCCTGGTTCTCCGGGTCCATGGCGCCGGACGCCGTTCAGACGAAGCACTCGGTTCTGACTTCGATCACCTCGGCGCCGGCCGATCGCGCGACAGCCGCGATCGCCTCGCCGGGGACGCTGTCTCGTTCTCCGAGGGCTATCACCTTCTTGCCCTTCAACTCCATATGGGACTCACCTCCCTTCACCTGAGATGTTCGGGAACGGGCAGGCCCGTCACGGGTGCTCCGTTCAACAGTCTTTCGACGGCCGCCCCGATGTCCTCTATCGAGGTGTCGTTGCCGGTTAGGCGTTCGACCTCCAGGCCGTCGCGCATCGTGATGTACGTCGGAAGGCCCGCGACGCGAAGATCCCGGCAGACCTGGCGGTTCTCCGGGGCGTTCAGCTTGACGAGCCTCACGCGGCCCTCATACGCCGCGCCCATCGCGTCGATCGCGGGCATCAGGGCGATGCAAGGCGCGCACTGCGGCCCCCAGACGTCGAGCAGGACGTGGCCCTGGCCGGCCAGCTCGGAGAAGTTCGCTTCGGTCGCCTCCATCTATGCCTCCAAAGTGATCGAGGCCCCGTCCCAGAGCCGGGTCATCCGGCCGAGGAAGAGGCTGCCCTTAGCCATCAACATGGTCGTCCGCAGTTCTCCGCGTTCGAAGCGGGCCAGAGCATGGGGGAGCCAGGGCATCGCCGAGGCGATGTGCCCCTGGGTCGGGGAGAACCCGGGCAGCCCGCGCTTGGCCGCGAACGAGGCGACTTCGTCCTTGGAGATCTCGCCGCGCAGCGCCGCGAGTCCGGCGAGCATCCGGTAGTTGCGGTCGGGAACGTCACCACCTCCGGCTGGCTCGGTGATCTCCGGGTTGTGGAGCTCGGTCGCGTAGACGTCGATGCCCTTGATCGAACGGCCCATCTTCGCCAGAGGTCCGGCGACTATGTCTTCAAGCAGGGCCTGCTGCGAGGTCCCGGACGCCACCCGATGGCGTCCGACCGCGTCCATGCGAAGGATGGGCCGGCCCGGTTCGTCGGCCGGTCCGACGAGAACCGCCATGCCGGCGAGAACGTCTTCCAAGATGGGGAAACCCTTCTCGAGCGCACCGAGGAACTTCATCCCGAGCTTGGCCAGCGATCCGCCCGCGACCACCGCAACCACGTCGCAGACCCCCGACTCGACGAGCGCTCCGGCCGTGATCATCGCGTGGATCGGGCCGGCGCAGAAGGCTTTCACGTCGGCACCGCTCGCTTGAGTCAGACCGGCCCCCTCCGCTACAGCTTTGCCGAGGTTGCCGCCGCCTCGCTGGTAGCGGTCCCCGATCGCCTCTTCCCCGGAGCCGATCACGTGATCGATGGTTGAAGGATCGATACCCGAGCGAGCCACGAGCGAGCGGGTCGCATGGACGGCGCCCGCAAGGCAAGCCAGATTCTCCAGAAGTACCGCAGCGGAAAGCGCCTCATCGCTCTCATGTCCGGGAGCGAAAGAACCGATCACGTCTTCCCCCTGATACAGAGCGAGCTCTCCTGCGCGAGGCTCCTCCTTCATGCGGATCAGCTCGAACTGATCCAGCTCGATCATCAGGTCGTAGAAGGCCTGCTGCGTGAGGATCTCGCCGCTACCTCCCTCGGGACCGGCGCCGGCCACCGGGTGTTTCCACCAGGGCCGGTCGATCTCGTTCAACGCTTCCGGCGTCGATGCGCCCAGGAATACCTGGTTGGGCGGGTAGCCGACGGCTTCGTCGAATCCGCGGAGGGCGTCGTTGATCTCGGGCAGGCGCGCTATCTCGCGCGCGGGTTTCGAGCCGTATCGAACCAGGTCCGGAACGTGCTGAAGGGTCATCTCGGCCCCCAGCACCGCCGCCCGACGAAGACTCAAGACGAGACCTCCCAAACGGTCCGAGGGTCGACATCGGTCGCGAGCATCTCGAGCGCACGCTCTACGATCCGGCGCCGCAGGGCCCTCTCCTCGGCAGGACCCAGTGAAGGATCGCCCGTCGGGTGCGTGATGGAGACTCCGCGCAGCACGCGGTTCGCCCCGACCATCTGGGCGATGGTCGGCAGCGCGGTGATGACCACCGTTGCGATCCCCATCCTTTCCATCTCCTTCGCAAGCGTTGCCCCGCAACGCGTGCCGGTCCCTCAGGTGCCGGTGAGGATCACCGCTCTCACGCCGGCGCTGACGAGTACCTCGGCCATCTCGCAGCCGAAAGTCGCGGCTACCGCTACAGGAGTGTCGACACCCGATGTCGTGAACAGCTCTTCGTACAAGCCGCCGACCGCGTTCTCACGCTCCAGTTCCCGCATCGCGTCCAAAGGGACGAGCCTGTTCGGGTCGACGTTGGCCGCGGTCGTGTCGAAGCCGGCGTGAACCGACTCGTAGCCATCGGACCCGAGTGATCCAACGCCATCCAGGCGATAGCGGAGCCAGACGTTGGAGTGCCTCGTGGGCAGCCGGTCCGGATTGCCGAGTGGAACGCATCCGGACTCCGTGACCAAAGCGATCGTGGCGGCGGAGATGTCCGCGACCTTCGGCGCGGGAGTGACTCGGCCCGCGGATGGGGCGACCTCGGTCCGTGTCTCGCCCCCGATCTTAGCCAAGAGAAGTTCCACGGCCCTGGCGGCGGCGGTGCGCTCTACGATCTCGTTGCGGCGCAAGCCACGCGGGAGGTACCCCTCTTCTTCGGGGGAGCCGATCGTCTCGCCGTTCGCGAGCCGGGTCGCAAGATCCGCGATCGTAGGAAGAGCCGCCCGCATCCCGGCCACGTTGGAGGTCGTTGGGACGATGTAGGCGGCGCCTTCGGCCGCTATCACGCCAGGGTTGTCCTGCGTCATGGCGGTGACCACCGCGTATCCACGGCGCGCGGCTTCCCGCCCCAAGACGCCGCAGGCGTATCCGTAGCGACCAGAACCGAATGCCGGTCCGCAGATCAAGACGTCCGGCGCTTCATCGGACAGTCGATCGAGGAGCCAGCCGAGGGCTTCGGTCTCGTGTTCTCCGAAATAGTCGTCGCCGCAGGCCAGGGTGATGTCGACCTGCAGACCTGCTGCGACCAAACCCTTCCCAGGCCCCTGGGGTCCCTCTAGCCTTATCGGTTCGTGACGGGCGGCCTCCTCCGCCCCCAGGCCGGCGAAGAACTGGTTGAGGTAGTGGACGACCTTCATGCCGGCACCGCTTGCAGCCTGGCATCGCCCATCTGGGTCAGTGCACCGAGATGAAGGGCCGCGGGTATCGGGCCGAGGGGCGCTGCTCCGCCGATCGTCTCGTCGGGGGTCCATGCCGCGACCGACTCGTCCTCGTTGCCGGTGCTCACGAGGCAGTCCGCTTCGGGAACGTGATCGGTCAATCCTCCGTTCGTCTCTGCAACGAGCGCGACGGTGCGGACGCCCGCTCGTTCGAGCGCCTGTACGGTGAGCATCGTGTCGGTATGCGAGTTCCCCGACTCGAACGTCGTGCAGACCGCTGCCTGAGCACGGAGGGATACCGCCAGCTCGACGTTATGCGCCGCCATCTCCCGCTTCGCCTCGGCGCCGTCCAGATACCCGAGGGTCAAGATCGCGCCGGCGAACGACAGCTCCCGTCCGTCGCGCGCGAGGAGTTCGCGTATCAACGCGCTCGACTGATAACAGGCCGTCGGGTTGCGCATGCCCGCCCAGTCGTAGGCGCCGGCCGTCACCGCACCCCCGAACAGGTCCTCGATAGGCAGCACGAGCGGCGCTTGATCGAGCAGAGGCCGCCCTCGCAGATAGGTATCGAGCAATGGCCCCTCCGACCCTGCCTGCAAGATCGCGCAGACGCGAGGGAGCGCTCCGGCGGGCGTCGGTCCGAAGACCTCGACCCGGTCGGCTTGCTTTCCCAGCGTCGTCGCGGCCAGGTCGCGGGCGACCCCGAGCGTCACCTTGCGTATCGAAGCGTCGGCCTCACCGGCCGGCGTCCCGGGAACCGGGATGAACTCGAGGACCAACATCGACTCGGAGCGCCAGGGGTCGAGAGCGGCGCCCGGTCCGTCGCGATCGATGTATGAACCGGGGAACTCCTCGGCCTGCGCGTAGCCGGCGGCGAGCCAGTCACAAACCGGGACCACCACGAGGCCCTCCAGCCTGTTGAGACGCTCGCCCACGGCCGCACCGTGCGGCCCGACGACGCCGGGGAACGAAACGCCCGGATCTGCGGCGTCGCATGTAGGAAGGACGACGTCCAGGGCGTTCTCGATCCGAACCGCCTCCCCCGGAGCGACGATCCGCGCGCGCATCTCGCGCAGCGTCTCATCGCCGGCGGCGATATCTCCGACGACGAGCTTCCCGTCCGCGAAGCTCGGCAGCCCTTGACCGAGCAGCGCTTCCTCGATCCTGAAGGCGGCGATCTCGATCAAGGCACCGCCTCCGGAGGAACGGGCGGCGAGTCGGCGGGGTCGTACCACTCGCCGGTCAACTCCCCGCCATCGACGATGAGCGTCTGCCCCGTTACGAAGGAGGCCTCGTCGCTGGCCAGGAACAGCACCGCGGCCGCCTGCTCCCCGGCCCTTCCTGCCCGACGCATCGGGACTCGACGCAGGTAGTCCCTGATCAGGCGGCGGTCATCCTCGGTCATCGCCGCCTCGGCCTCGGGGGTGAGCGTCTCTCCCGGAGCCACCGCGTTCACCCTGACCCCGAGGTGGCCGAACTCGTGGGCGAACGCCGCGGTCAGCGATCCGAGCGCGGCCTTCGAGGCGTTGTAGACGGACTCGGGCGATTCGTTGCGTATCGCGTTGGCGCTCGTCACGTTGACGATGGCCCCGCCGCCGCTGGCGATCATGTGCCGACAGGCCTGCTGCATGAGCACGAACGGTGCCCGGGTGTTGACGGCGATCGTCCGATCGAACTCCTCGAGGGTGATGTCGAGGGCGCTCCCGTCGGGCTGGACCCCTGCGCAGTTCACCAGGACATCGACCCTTCCGGCCAGCGAGACCGCGCGCGCGAGCAGATCCGAGCAGGATCGAGGATCGCTCAGATCGGCTTCGAGTGCGTGCGCCCGTTCCCGCGACGCCAGGGAGGCCAACCCGTCTGCTCGCACATCCACGCCAACGACCACCGCTTCCTCGTCCAAGAATGCGTCCGCGATCGCTCTCCCGATGCCTTGGGCCGCACCGGTCACGAGCGCGACGCGGCCCGCGAAACGGGCTCTCACGAGATCTCCGGGTAGACGAGCGGGCGTCCGCGGACGCCGAGGTCGGCGATCATCAGCATCGTGTCCCCCACGTTCGCGACGACGACCAGGTCCAGACCCTCCCCGGCCCAGGTCATGTTCGTCGGCGCGTCGAAGACGTGCGCCAGGGGATCGTGCGCGACTACGACCACGTCCCCGGAGGGGGTTACCCGAACGATCCCGTCGGGCCGATAGCGCGTAACCCACACCTGTCCGTTCGAATCCAGCGCGATCCCATCCGGTTCGGACTCGGGAAGCATCACGTACAGCTCGGGGTCGCCAGCGGATCCATCGGGCAGGATCGGCAGGCGGGTGACCCCGGGAAGATACGACTCCACCACGAGCAGCGAGGCGCCGTCGGCCGAGATGCAGACCCCGTTCGGATAGTGAGGGACCGACGAGGACCAGACCCGGACACGCCCGCCGGGCTCCACCTTGACGATGGACGCACCCCCCGGGTCGTCCTCACCGCTGCATGAGACGTAGAGGTTCCCATCTGCGTCGAAGGCGCAGGCGTTGGGGGTGTCGAGTTCCTCACCGCCGGCGCCGCGAGCATAGGTTTCGAGCTGACCCGCGGCCGGGTCGAAGCGAACGACCTCCCCGTTCCCTGCATCGCACGCGTACACGCGGCCGTGACCGTCGACCGCGATGCCGAGCATCGATCCCCCGGTCGAGGCGATCTCTTCGACCTCACCTTCCAAAGTCACGGCGTAGATCTCGCCATGCTCTCCTCCCGCATAGAGCTTGCCGGCCAAGGGATCCCAGGCGACACCCTCGGGGTGATTCAGATCTCCCGTCAGTTCGGTGAACCGCTCGAGCATCAGTCCGTCCCCCCCAGCGCCGCGGCGATCGAGTCATCGAGGATGCCGACACCGCGCTCCATGACATCCACCGGGGTTATGAGGGACGGCTGTAGGTTCAGCGATGTGGTGCTCGCGTCGGCCAGGAGTCCGCGCCGCGCGCAGGCCCAGGCGACCTTCTCCATCAGGGCCGGATCTCTCTCCTTTGTGTCGCGATCCTTTACGAACTCGATCGCGATGAAACAGCCAACGACGCGGATGTCGCCGATGCACTCGTAGCGATCCATCAAAGGCGCGAGCGCGGCAGAGGCCGCAGCGTCCAGGGCCCGAACGTTCTCCAGGATGGGCTCGCGCTCGAAAACGGCGAGGGTCTCGAGTGCGGCGGCGCACGCGGCCGGCAGCCACGACCATGTCGATCCGGTGGAGACATCTTCGAAACCCATCGCCCGCTCGGTCCCCAGGACCGCGCCGATGGGCATGACTCCCCCTCCCATCGACTTGCCCAGCGCCATCAGATCTGGTTCGACCCCCCAGCGCTCGACGGCGAACATGTGACCCGTCCTGCCGAACCCGGTCTTGACTTCATCCACCGCGAGCAGCCAGTCGTGCTCACGGCAGAGATCCTGCAGCGCAGGCCAGAACGCGTCGGGAGGCGCCACGCATCCTCCCGAGCCCATCACCGGCTCGATCATCACGCCGGCCACCTCCCGCGGATCTATCGCGTGGAAGAGGAGGTGATCGCGCATGTAGTCCACCGTGCCGTCGCCGGTCCCACCGGGGCGTGCCGTGAACGGGCTGCGGTATGGATTCGGATACGGAACGTGGACGAAACCGGGCATCAGCGCCCGGTATCCCAAGGACAGGTCACTCGTCTCGGCCCCGACCGCGCCCGCCGTTCCTGTCTCACCGTGATAGCCACCCATGAACCCGATCACGATCGGCCTGCCGGTGGACCGGCGCATGAACCGGATCGCGGTCTCGACCGCCTCGGTTCCGTTCAGGGAGATATCGACCCTGGTCAAACCCGCCGGCGCGATCGCGAGCAGCTTCTCGGCAAGGGGGAGCATGTACTCGTGAGCGAAGAAGTGCGCGTCTTCGTTGCCGTAGCGCCGCAGGCCCTCGATGGCGGCCGCGGTGATGTCCTCGCGGGCGGACCCTACGGGAACAGAGGCCATGGCGCTGATCATGTCCAGGTACACGTTGCCGTCGATGTCTTCGATCTCGTATCCGGACTTGCGGCTCACGACGAACGGCCCGAGGTCCTTCGCCAGTCCGGGGTAGAGCACCTTCGACAGTCTCGCCAGAATCTCCCGCGTCTTCGGTCCGGGCGGCTCACTCAAGATCCGCGGAACTTCCTGGCTCATCGCCGGCTCCGCTTCGAGTCACGGAGCACCTCGCGAGAAGCGTTGCGGCCGTTCGCTCCTGTGACGCCGCCGCCCGGATGTGTGCCGGCACCGCACAGGTATAGGCCGCGGATCGGTGTCCGGTAGTCCGCCCACCCTCGAACGGGCCGAAGGAACAAGAGCTGGTCAGGTGCCATGTCGCCGTGCAGCGCGTGTCCCCCGGTCAGACCCATCACACGCTCCATGTCGAGGGGTGTAAGTACCTGCCGATGCTCGATCAGGTCCGGCAGTTTCGGGAAGTACTCGGCGATCTGGGATATCACGCGATCGGCTCGATCCTCCTTTACGTCGTCCCAGCTCTGGTCGCGCAGATCGTAGGGCTGGGAGTTCACGTCGATCGTGATGATGTGCTTGCCCTCTGGAGCCAACGAAGGATCGTGAACGGTCGGGAAACACAACTCGACGTGGGCTGGGTCGGCGGCGATGCCCTGGACGGCCTGAGCCTGTTGACGATCCATGTCTTGGATGAATGGGTTCAGTTCCATGATGCCCGTGTGGTACGGCTGGACGCCGCCTTCGGGCAGACCTCGTACATACGGAAGCTCCGAGACACCGAGGTTGATCTTGATCGACGTTCCTTGGCATCGGTAGGCTCGGATCGCCCCCAGGAATTCAGATGGAAGGTCGGCCGGATCGCAGAGCGATAGGAAGGTTCTCTTGGGGTCGGCGTTGGAAAGCACGCGCGCCGCCGAGAGTTGCTCACCGCTGACCAGCTCGACACCCGTCGCCGAACCGCCGTGGGTCAGCACGCGCGCAACCTCTGCGTTGCAACGTATCTCGCACCCGGCCTCCCGGGCAGCGTCGGCCATCGTCTGGGTCAGTGAACCCATACCGCCTCGAACGAACCCCCACTGCCTGACGCCTCCGCCGGCATCTTCGCCGGCGTGATCGTGGAGCAATACGTAGGCGGTTCCCGGCGTGGATGGCCCCGCGACGCTGTCGTTGATCGCGTGCCAGGCCAGGGCGGCCTTCACATGTTCGGACTCGAAGGTCTCCGAAACGAACTGGGTCGCCGAGGTGGAGAAGATGAAGGCCAGGTCGGCCAGCTGCTCGCGGTGCCTCCATCCCATGCGTCCCCACTTGATCAGGTCCTTCACCTCTCGCATGTCGCGCATCCGCGGATCGGGGGCGGTCCACTCGAACGAAGGGATCACGCCTTGAGCCAGGGAAGCGACCCTTGTCTCGAAACCGGGCAGAGCGCGAGCGTCGGAGGGACTGAAGCGGAAAGTCTCCTCGACGTTGGCCTGCATGTCCTCGCCGATGTAGTAGTGCGCCCCATCCGGATACAGGTTCAAGGTCGGACCGGCCGGATCTACGACGATCCCTCGCTCGACGAGGCGCATGTCCTGCCAGATCGCCTCGCGGAGCATCGAAAGTACGTACGCGCCGGTCGAAGCTCGGTAGCCGGGCGCGAACTCCTCCGTGTTGCACGCTCCGCCGACGAACGGTCTTCGCTCCAGCACCAGGGTTCGAAGGCCGGCTCGAGACAGGTAGAAACCCGCGACGAGACCGTTATGGCCTCCTCCGATGATGATCGCGTCGTAGGTGCTCATATCGATCCCTCGGCCCGGTACACGGTTGACAGTTTACACTTTCGGTCCCTCGTGCCTGTCAACAACCCTGACGTGCCTGGCCGATGATCGCTACGGGCCCTTCAGCACCTCGCCGGCCTTCATCACGAACCCGACGTTCTCCAGCAGGGAGACGTCCTCGGTGATGTCGCCCTCGACCGCGACGATGTCGGCGAACCTGCCGGGCTCGACGGAGCCGGCCCGGTCGGACCAACCCATGAGTTCGGCCGCTACAACGGTCGCTGCCTGGATCGCGCCGATCGGCGTCATCCCGTACCGCACCATGTAGGCGAACTGCTTGCCGACCCACTCGTGCGGATAGCCTCCGCTGTCGGTGCCGTAAGCGATCTTCACCCCGGCCTTGACGGCTTTCTCGAAACCTTCGCGCTGGGCATCGGTGGTCTCGCGGTTCTTGCGCATCACGTCGGCGGACCATCCGGCGCGCGTGCCTTCCTCCTCTATGTAGTCGCCGAAGTAGATGTCGGCGACCAGGTACGTCCCCGCGGCCGCCATCATCTCGATGGACTCGTCGTCCATGAGGGAGCCGTGCTCTATGGAACGGACGCCGGCACGGACGGCGCGCTTGATGCCCTCGGCCCCGTGGGCGTGGGCAGCAACGTGGGTGTCGTAGAGCGCGGCCTCCTCGACCGCGGCGCGGATCTCGGCCTCGCTGAACTCGGGCGCACCGGGGGTGGTTCCCTCGGTCAGGACCGCACCCGTCGCGATCACCTTGATGAAGTCGGCTCCCCCATGGAGGATCTTGCGGACCCGGTGGCGAACCTCGTCGGCCGAATCCGCGACCCCGAACCGCAGATCGACCGGAACGACCGCGTCGACGTCGACGGCCAGGCCGGTCACGTCTCCTCCGCCTCCGCTGGAGGTGACGTAGGCACCCGCGCACATCATGCGAGGTCCAACAACGTCGCCGGCCTCGATCGCGTCTCGCAGAGCGCAGTCGACGAACGCACGGAAGGTTCCGACGTCGCGAACGGATGTGAACCCGGCGAGCACCGTTTTCCGGGCGTTGCGAACCCCCGACATCGCTTCCTGCGCCGGGCTCCGCATGACCAGCGCGGCGTAACCGTGACCGGACTCGGCCTCACCGATCATGTGGGCGTGGCAGTCGATGAACCCGGGAGCCACGGAGCAGTGCGAGAGGTCGATCACACGAGCGCCGGCCGGATACGCGCCCTCGTCCGGGGTGACCGTGTCGATGCGGCCGGAGCGAACGTGGATCAGCCGGGCCTTGAGGACCTGGCCGGCGACCGTATCGATCAGCTTTCCCGCACGGATTACGGTCAGGTCCTCGGCCATCGGCGCGGAGCATACCTTTTCGGCCGCCGCCGATGGTCCATCAGGTTTGCGACCTTCGGTCACTCGTCCAGGCACGCGGCACTGCCGATATCGCCTAAGTGTCGGTCGGGCGCCCGCGTTCGACCGGCCCCGTCGCTCAGCTGCTGGGTACCGGCACCCCGCACGCCGGTGCCCAGCGGAGCGACCTTTCAAACTCGGTCGGAGAAGAAGACCGTGGCCGCGGGCTCGCGCAGGCAGTGGCCACTCGTCATCGAGCCGTTGTAGCTACCGACGTTGATCGCGGCGACGATGTCGCCTTCGACGACCTCCGGGAACGGGTACTCCTCGGCGAACAGGTCGTTGCCCTCGTTGATGTGGCCGCTGATCGTCACGGGACGCGCCGGCGGGGCATCCGCCGCGCGGCAGAGGACCAGGTCCAGGATCTCGCCGTAGACGAAGTGCTCGCACATGACGTTCCAGCCGGTATCCAGGCCGACGAAGAGGACGCCCTCGCGTTCCTCGACCGTGATGACTTCGGCGAGGTGAACCGCGCACTCCTTGACGAGGTAGTCGCCGGGCTCGGTCGACACGACCACGTCGAGGGGGCCGAGATGCTGCGCCAGGACCCCGGCCCAGGCGCCCAGATCCAGCGCCTCGTCGCCGGCCCTTTGAGGGACGCCGATCCCGCCTCCCGTGTTCACCTCGCCGATCGGGCAGCCGGCTGCCTGCAACCGAGCCACCATCTCAGCGACGCGCCGGACGGTCTCGGCGAAGTCCTCGAGGCCCTCGTTCAGGTAGCCGTCGCCCACGTGGAAGTGCACCGTATCGATGCTCAGGGAGTGCCGCGCGGCGATGGAGACCGCCTCATCGAGCTGCTCGGCGAAGATGCCGAACTTGGTCGGCCGCTGGCCCGTGTAGAGGGTCGCGCCGCTGCCCTGCCGCGACGCCCCGATCCTAGGATTCACCCGCAAGCCGACCCGGGACCCCGGCGCGCGGCGACCGACGCGTTCCAGCTGCGTGAGCAGGTCTACGTTGATGTGCACCCCCGCGCCCAGGATCACGACGAGGTCTCGCTCACTGACGTTCGTTCCGGTGTAGCTGATCTCGGTGGGCGCCCAGCCGTTGTCGAGCGCCCAACGAACCTCCCCGGGCGAGCATGCGTCGACCCCGACGAAGGGCGCCCACTCCCGCAGGTATGCCAGAAGCGCGGGTTCACGCTGAGCCTTCAACGCCAACCGAACCAGACCGCGAAGACCCCCGTGCATCAGGGCGCCGTGCAGCGCTCGCGCCTGCTCGCCGACGCGCTCGAGATCGTGGGCGTACAAGGGAGTTCCTCGCTCGCGAGCGAGCGACTCCGCGTCGCGGCCGGCGACGGTCAACCTGCCGCCGCGAACCTGTAGACCGGGGCGTTCCCACCAAGGCATCGAGACAACCTATCCGTGAGTGCCGACGGGCCCGTCCGGCGGTCAGCTCTCCGAGAGTTGCCTGTTGGCCAAGATGGCGGCGGCGATACCGAAGATGCCACCCACTACCGACGCATACAATCCGAAGGACACACCTCTGGCGATCTCGGCTCCCGGCCCGACGATGGTGATGAGCCCCGGCGTCCCGATCGCCTCGTCGGCTCGACCGGTGCCCGCGATCGCTGCTGCCGCTAGCACCACACCGCCCAGGGCGATGACGAAGGAGCAGAACCGGCGGATCCCCTTGTCGGACAGGAGCACGAACGCACCGCCGAAAGCGAACACCGCTATGCTCGCGACCATCGCCACGGCGCCGGTCCAATCCTCAGTGCCGTCGATGCTCACGGTCGCGCTCACGCCGGATGTACGCAGGGTGTACTCCCACCATCCGACGGATACGCCCAGCAGCCCGATCAGACCGCCTATCCCTGCAGCTATTCCACCGTAAGAGATCCGAGCATTGGCGTCGCCGTCCATGAGCCCCCCTCGTAGGTCCGATGTCCCGCGATTGTCCTGGGGGAAAACACGCAGGTCAACGACCTAGTGGTGGACGATCACCTTCGTGCCCAACTTCGCAAGACCGAAGATCCACTTCGCGGTCCAATAGGGCACGCGCGTGCAGCCGTGGCTGGCCGCGTACGAAGGCACCTCCGGCCAGCCGTGGATAGCCCTGTTCCCATCGAAGTAGCTGGGGTAGTACAGCAGATTAGGACTGTAGCCCGCGATCTTGCGGTTCACGCGGAAGTTCCCGTCGGGGGTCGGAGTGGAGGGTTTGCCGGTCGAAACGTGGATGATCGCCTTCACCTGACCGTTGCGTACGGTCGCCAGTACCTGGCGGACCTGGTCCACCTCGATGTGGAACCCGCGAGAGGTCGAGATGAGCGGGAGCGAGCGAGGATCAGCGAGCGCCCGCCATACCACCGGCGTGACCGTCTTCGTGCGCTTGAGCCCCTGCACCTTGCGGAAGGCCATGACGGCGTCACCGGTGCGGTAGTCGAAGGAATCGTTCACGCGGATCAACCGGTAGTGAAGGGCGACGAGCCGGCGCTCCAGCAGGCCGACGAAGTCGCTGCTAGCACCCTCGTGCATGCTGGGCAGAGGCGTCGCCCGTCGGGCGCTGGAACCCGTACCCTTCAACAGATCCGGAGCACTGAAGCTCGCGCGCGCGCGGAACCCTCCGGCATCGGCGATCTTGAACGTGGTGCTGAAGGCTCCGGCCGAGTCCTGCGCCGGCGAGCGGGTCGCCACCACCCTGCCGGCGTGCAGGAGCTGAACGGTAACCGGAGCGCCGGGTCTAACGGGCAGTGCCGTCCCCGTGGCAACGGCGACGTCGAAGAGCCGCACGTTCGAGATGCGAACGACTACGACGGCGCGAACGGCGACATCTATCGGCGCACTGACCAGCGCTTGCCAGACGGCATGGAGCTCGAGCGAGCCGCCCGGTGCGAACGAGGTCTGGAACGTTCCGTCACCGCGCGTCTCCGCGGTCGCGACGAGGGTATCGGCCGAGTCGCGGATCTCTACGGTTTCTCCCCCAGAAGCGGGATCGATGGCACCCGACAAGGAGACCGACTCCCCAGCCAGTACGTTGGACGGGTCCGCCGCAAGCGTCACCGCAACAGCCAGGGCCGCCCGATCGTGGCGCTTGGCCGCCCAGGCGGGCTGCACAGCAACCAAGACGACGAACGAGGCGACGACGAGAACACGCGTGATCCTCATGAGAGGGATGGTAACCGTGAAACAGGGTCCGACCGCTTAACCCGGAGGTCCTCCGAAGGCTCTGAACGGCTCCGGTTCGTATGCGCTGAGGAACTCGACCCACTCGGGGATCGCGTCGTGATCAGCCGCGTCGTCTTTGACCAACCAGGACAGGTGCCGGAACGCTATGTTCCACGACCGCGGCAACGTCGATCGCGACCGGCGGGCCCAAAGCCTGGTGGCCACACATGCACGTGACCTCGATCATCTCGACTCCTTGCCGCGTTTCCCGAGTGGAGGTGAGGGGATTTGAACCCCTGACCTCTGCCGTGCGAAGGCAGCGCTCTACCGGGCTGAGCTACACCCCCGGGGTGGGAAGGAAGCCTAGCAGAGGCCTAAGACGCGCCTAGAAGCCGGCGAGGCCGACGTCTGAAGCGGCGGCGGTGCGAACCACGACATGGACCGAATCGCCCTCGCCGAGGGAACCCAGACCGTTGAAGGTCTGACGTGTCCAGCCGGTCATGCTGCCGGCGACGTGTCGGGCTTGAAGCGCGCGAGAGGGACGAGGCTCGGCGTTAACGGCTGCCGTGCGTTCGTGAGCCGTCTGCGGCGCGCGATGTTTGATCGAAACCAGCAGATACATGTAGGCGCCGAGCAGCAGAGCGAACACAGCGGTCAACGTCCATATCACACGCAGCGGAGGGACCAGACCGATCAGGAACGTCAGGCCTATCGCCTCGAGCAGGAAGACGAGAACCTTGCGACGGCGCTCGCGGGCGCGGGCCTTGTGGCGTTCCGCCGGGCCGACGAACCGCATCCCCTTGCGAGGAGTGACGATCCAGCGACCGGGCCCGCCGTGCGTTTCAGCCTGTGCCAATAGCTCCATCCTGCGCTCGAAATCCCCGACGCTCGTCGAGGGGGAAGCGCGCCGCCTCTCCGATGGGAGGAGCAACGCGACCCACATCATGCCTAACGCTCCGAGCAGCAGCCACTCCACTTGCCCAGCCTCCTGCCGGTAGATGTCCGGGGCGACACCACATCTAGGCTGGGTAGGGACCGTAGCACCACATATGGTGCCTGGAAAGAACATCCGTGTGATTCCGAGAACTTTTTCACAAGGGCCGAGTAGCTGTTACTCGGTCCAGATACTCCGCGCCGCTCGTCCGGAGTACCGGCACCCGGGCAGGGGGCTGGATCCATCCCGCTCAACCTCCACGTGCATGTGCGGATGGCCCCCGGCCACGTAGCCGTCGGTCTGGTCTCTCCAGCTGAACCCCCGGGGGATCCCGATCACCGTGTCGGAGTAGACGACCCTGTCTCCCTCGGCGACCCTGATGTTCTTGAGGTGAAGCAACAGGACCGTCATCTCCGGCGCATCATCCGGCCGGATCACGACCCGGATGTCGGGGGTCACGCAGTAGAGGCTGTACTCGGTGACGCTCTCGACCACCCCGGTGACCGGCGAAAGGACCTTCGTCCGAGACCGCAGGACCTCATCGGAGGCCGACGTCGCGGGGGTGGGCCGCCCCCGGGAGTCCATGACGATGTATCCGGGTCCTGGGGTCGTCGGCGGAGCCGTGAACTTTCCGGGATTGGCGTTGACGATGAGATGACCGAGGGGTCGCAGCGGCACTGCCGAACCGAACAGCGACTCGTGATAGGTGATCGCCACGGGGTCGGCGGCCGGTTCGTACAGCTCGAGGCCGCGGGCTCGCGCGAACACGACGGGTAGCCAGTGACGCTCGCAAGAGGCAGTGGTTCCTCGCTGCTGAACGCAGCTATCGACGCCCGGGCCGGCGGACAGCGAGTTCACTCCCTCGCCTCCTATGAGGGTGTCGTCACCGCCGAGTCCCTCGATCTGGTCCCGGCCATCTCCGCCGATAAGGCGATCCCCAGCGGAGGAGCCCTCGATCCGGTCGGGGTTCGCGGACCCGATCACTGCCTCGGCTCCGATCAGAGTGTCCGACCCCTCACCTGTGGCGACGCCCGAGTCCAGGCTTGCCGCCACGGCCGCCTCGGAGCGGGCGTAGGAGACGGCATCGGCACCGGCTCCCCCGTCCAGAACGTCGTCACCCTCGCCGCCGACCAGGGTGTCCGCGCCGCCGCCGCCCCTCAGCGTGTCGTTGCCCAGGCGGCCGAGGATCAGGTCCGATCCTCCGAAGCCGCATATGACGTCGTCGGAGGAGCCGCCCGTAAGGACGTCTGCGTGGCGCGTGCCCTCGATCGTGCAACCCGGCGAACCCGCGAGCGCCGGAAGCGCCGGTGCACCCGTCGAAGCGATCAGAGAGACAGCGAGGACGACCCTGAACTTCACCCGTCGAACGATAGTTGGCCCAGGGCGCCCGACAAGCGTTACCCGGCGCGGTAGTCGCCGGAGTTGCCGCCCGATTTCGACAGCAGCCTCAGTCCTTCTATATGGGCGGCCCGGTCGAAGGCCTTGGCGGTGTCGTACAGGCTCAGCGCCGCGACGGCGGCCGCCGTCAGAGCTTCCATCTCGACTCCCGTGCGGTCCGTGGCCCGAACGGTCGTCTGAACCCGGATCTTGCCCGCCTCGGCGTCGGGCTCAAGTTCCACCTCGGCTCCGGTGATACGCAGGGGGTGACAGTGAGGCAGCAGCTCGGGGGTCTTCTTGACCCCGATGATGCCGGCTACCTTGGCGGTCTCCAGCGGAGAGCCCTTCTTGGTGCCGGCGACCAGGTTCGCGACGGCCTCGGGGGTCGTCGAGAGCCAGCACTCGGCAACCGCGACACGATCGGTCTCGGGCTTCGCTCCGACCTCGACTATCCGGGTGATGCCGTCGGCTCCGGACTGATCGCCCAAATCAATCCTCCGAGGAGCGGAACACCATGACGCGTACCTTCTCGCCCGCGTAGGCGGTAGCCGTCCCGGCGGGGATCACAGCCAGGCCGTTGGCCCGCGACACCGTGGAGATCAGGTTCGAGCCGCGGGCGCCCGTCGGGGCCGCGGTCCAGCCGTCGTCTCCTCGCTGGACCAGTACCCGCGCGAACTGCGTCTTGCCCTTGGGTCCGCTGACGTCTTCCGTGAGGGTCGCCGAGATCTCGGGGCGCCCGATCACCTTGCGGCCCATCATCTTCATGATCGCCGGACGGATGAACAGTTCGAAACTGACGAAGACGCTGACCGGATTGCCCGGCAGGCCGAAGAACGGCTTTCCTTCTATATGGCCGAAACCCTGAGGCATGCCGGGCTGCATGGCTACCTTGTAGAAGTCCAGATCGCCCCTCTTGAAGAAGGCGGCCTTGACCACGTCGCGCTCGCCGACCGAGACGCCCCCAGAGGAGATGAACGCGTCGGCCTGGATCAGATAGTTGAAGACGGTCTCTTTGAGCTGGTCGATGTCGTCGCGGACGATCCCGGCAAGGACGGGCATCGCGCCGGCATCGCGCAGGGCTCCGAAGATCGTGTAGGCGTTCGAGTCGCGGATCTGGCCGAACTCGGGCGTCTCGGTCGGTGGGATCAACTCGTCGCCGGTAGAAAGCACGATCACGCGCGGGCGCGGGTGCACCAGCGGATGGGGAAAGCCCGCATTCGCCAGGAGTCCGAGTTCGGGTGCGCCGAGGCGCTTCCCCTCCTGGATGAGGATCGAACCGGCACGGACGTCCTCGCCTGCGGGCCGGATGTGCCGCCCATGCTCCGGCCCGTCGATGAAACGGACGGTCTCTCCGAGTACCTCGCAGTTCTCGATCGGAACGATGGTGTCGGCTCCGGCCGGGACCGGGGCACCCGTCGCGATGCGGACCGCTTCTGCCCCGCCAACGGTGGATTCGGGGCGGCGGCCGATCAGAGCGCGCCCGACGATCTTGAGTTCGACGGGCGTGCCGGGGGTTGCGGTGGCAACGTCGGCGCTGCGGACCGCGAACCCGTCCATCGCCGAGGACGCGAACTCGGGCAGGTCGCTCGTCGCGACGATGTCCTCGGCCAGCACGCATCCGTAAGCCTCGGCCAGGGGAAGTTGGAGCGCGGCCAGCGGGTGGATCTGAGACAGGACCTTCTCCTGCGCATCCTCGACGGAGATGAGGCCCTCGGGGGAATCGTGGTCGTGAACGTGCTGGTCGGCCATGAGGGGGAGTCTACCGGGGCAGGCTCAGCCCGCCGCGACCGCTCTCACGAAGGCCCTCTGCTCCTTCGGAAGTTCCTTCGCCCGACGCATCTCGGGCTAGATGAGGCGCTTGCGCTGGACCAGTTCGGCGAGGTACTTGCGGAAGTCGGCGCCGACGTCGTCGCGGTCGATGGCCATCTCCACGGTGGCCTTGAGGTAGTCGAGCTTGTTGCCGACGTCGTAGCGGCCCTCCTCGAAACGATAGGCGTAGACCGCCTGCTCCTGCGCGAGCAGGTTGATCGCATCGGTGAGTTGGATCTCGCCGCCGCGGCCGGGCTCGGTCTTCCGCAGGGCGTCGAAGATCTCCGGTGTGAAAACGTAACGGCCGATGGCCGCAAGCGTCGAGGGCGCCTCCTCCGGGGTGGGCTTCTCGACTATCGAGACGACGCGGGCCAGGTTGTCGTCGACGAAATCGGGCTCGATACAGCCGTAGTGGGAGATGTTCTCGCGC
Source organism: Actinomycetes bacterium (assembly GCA_031423155.1). Taxonomy (GTDB): domain Bacteria; phylum Actinomycetota; class UBA4738; order UBA4738; family HRBIN12; genus JANPEZ01. The sequence goes on along the minus strand of JANPEZ010000092.1, from coordinate 8,597 downwards.
GAGACCTCCTGGACGGCGATGACGCTGTGGCCGTACTTCTCGTAGACCTTGAGCATCTCGTCGAGCAGCGGGGTCGACTCAGCGATGAGGTCATCGCCCAGCAGAACGACGAACGGCTCGCCGCCCATGTGCTGCTCGGAGACGGCGACGGCGTGTCCGAGCCCGAGCGGATCGCGCTGGCGGATGAAGTGGATAGAGGCGATCTCGCTGATCGCGCGCACCTGCTTCAGCTCCTCGAGCTTGCCCTTGGTCTCCAGGAAATATTCGAGCTCGAAGGAGCGGTCGAAGTGGTCCTCGATGGATCGCTTGCCGCGGCCGGTGATGATGAGGATGTCCGTCAGGCCCGCGCGGGCGGCCTCCTCGACGACGTACTGGATCGAGGGCGTGTCGACGACGGGGAGCATCTCTTTGGGCTGGGCCTTGGTCGCCGGCAGGAACCGGGTGCCGAGTCCCGCCGCCGGGATGACCGCTTTCCTGACCTTCACGAAGCCTCCTCAAGCGCGGACCCGGCAGTGTAAGGCCGCGCAGGACCCTCCGTATACTTCCCGGGTCATGCCCACCTACGAGTACGCCTGCAGGGACTGCGGCCACGTCTTCGAGATCGTCCAATCTATGAAGGACGATTCGATGACCATCTGCCCCGAGTGCGGCGGCGAGCTGCGCAAGGTCTTCCACGCGGCAGCCATCTCGTTCAAGGGCTCGGGGTTCTACGCGACCGACAGCCGCAAGAAGCCTTCCTCGACAACGACTTCGGGAGACAAGAAGCCGGAGAAGACCGCCGCCGAGAGATCCGAGTCCTCCGAGTCCAAGAGCGAGAAGGCCCCGGAGACCAAGGCCGAGCCTGCCAAGTCCGAACCCAAGTCGAAGTCCGATTCCAAGTCCGAGACCAAGAAGGAGAAGAAGACATGACCACGGCCGAGATCGGCGTCTTCGGCGGTTCGGGGTTCTACTCCTTCCTGGAGAACACCGAGACGGTCGAGATCGACACTCCCTACGGCAAGCCCGCGGCGCCGGCGACGATCGGCGACGTCGGCGGGCGGCGGGTCGCGTTCATCCCTCGTCACGGGCTGAAGCACGAGTTCCCTCCTCACCGCGTGCCTTATCAGGCCAACGCCTGGGCGATGAAGGAGCTCGGGGTCACTAGGGTGCTTGGACCGAACGCGTGTGGATCGCTGCAGGCGCACGTGAAGCCCGGGGACTTCGTGATCTGCGACCAGATGGTCGACCGCACGAATGACAGGCCCAATACGATGCATGACGGTCCGGTGACGACGCATATCTCGTTCGCCGATCCGTACTGCTCGACGATGCGGGGTGTCGCAGTGGCCAAGGGCCATGAGCTCGGCATCCCGATGCACGATCGCGGGACGGTGGTCGTGATCGAGGGGCCTCGGTTCTCGACCCGCGCCGAGTCAGCCTGGTTCGCGAGCGCCGGCTGGGAGGTCATCAACATGACCCAGTACCCGGAGGCGGTACTCGCCCGCGAGCTGGAGCTCTGCTATGCCAACATCTCGCTGATCACCGACTACGACGTGGGCGTCGAGGGCGTCGCGCCGGTAACCCACGAGGAGGTGGTGCGCGTGTTCACCGAGAACAACGAGAAGCTGCGCGACCTGCTGTTCGCCGTGATCCCGGCGCTTCCGGAAGAACGCGACTGCGAGTGCGCGACGGCCCTGACCGGCGCCCGGTTCGAGGTCTAGGCCGATGCCCGCGCACCTGATCACGATCGAGCTTCGCTTCAAGTCCTCGGAGGACCCCTCCGCCCTGGGAGACCGCATCAAGGAGGCGGCGCGGATGATCGTCGGCGGCCCTATAGAGGAGTTCCGCGTCCGGACGCTTCCGCTGATCGAGAAGAAGGGCCTCCGCTCGGTGGATTGACGTTCTTCTCGCCGGGTTGTGTGACCGGCGTCACTACGTCTCTGAGCTGGTTCGCGTAGAACGGCATGGTGTTCGCCTTCCTGCGCCGAAAGTGGCCGGTCTCATCCAAGGTCTTCCTCGCGCTGGCGGTCGTCTGCGCCCTGCTCGCATCCGCGTTGATGCACGGGTACGCGACGAAGCTGGCCGCCGCTTCATCCGGCGGCGGTCAACCGGTGACGGTCGTGGTCGCGGCGGCAGATCTCTCGCGAGGAACGACGCTAGCCTCCTCGTCCGTTCGCCTGGAGCAGATGCCGACGGCGTTCGCACCGCCGGGAGCGCTGACATCTTCGGCCCAAGCCGCGGGGCGGGTGCTCGTCGCCGACGCCGCCGAAGGTGAGGTACTCACGGTAACCCGGGTCTCAGTAGCGGGGGCCGGACCGGTCGCCGCGCTGGTGCCGGCGGGGCTGCGGGCGTTCGTGGTCTCCTCGGGCCTGCCGGCCGGCGCGGTCGTGAGCGGCGATCGCGTCGACGTGCTGGCGACCTTCGGAGGAGCACACGCGCACACCGAGACGGTGGCTACCGAGCTCGAGATCCTGTCCGTGCTGCCGGCGCCTGCGGGCGGCTCGATGTCGGTCGGTGGCACCGGCGGGGAGCAGCTGGTCCTGCTCGTGCGCTCGGATCAGGCCGAGGGGATCGCGTACGCGAGCAGTTTCGGTGACATATCCGTGACGGTCGCGGCTTCCGAGGAGGTGATGCCGTCAGCGGCTCCCTCGGCCGCGTAACATCGCCCGGCATGAGCCTCGTGCAAGCCATCATCCTCGGCATCGTCCAGGGGCTGACCGAGTTCGCGCCGGTATCCAGTTCCGGGCACCTGATCCTGGTGCCGTGGCTGTTCCATTGGGACATCCTGAACGACCCCGACCTCAACAAGACCTTCGATGTCGCGCTGCACATGGGGACGCTGCTCGGCGGGTTGGCGTACTTCTGGCGAGACGTCGCGCGTTACCTCAAGGCGTTCGGTTCGTCGGTTGCGAACCGCCGCATCTCGACCACCGATGAGCGCCTAGCCTGGGCCATCGTGATCGGCACGATCCCGGGCGCGATCACCGGGGCGGTCGGCGAGAACGTCATCCAGGAGCACCTCGGAGCGCCCTGGCTGATCGCAACGATGCTGATCGTCTTCGGGATCGCTCTCTATGTGGTGGACCGCAAGGCGAGCAGCGAGAAGAGCATCGAGGACCTGACGGTCAAGCGCGGGGGGCTGCTCGGCGCTGCCCAGGCACTCGCGTTGCAACCCGGCGTATCTCGCTCGGGCGTCACGATGACGGCCGCACGCATGATGGGCCTTGACCGCGAGTCGGCCGCGCGCTTCTCCTTCCTGCTCGCGATGCCGATCATCGCCGGCGCGGGCGCGTTCAAGGCGGTCGACCTGTTGAGCACGGGGTTCCAGGGCTATGGGACGGAGTTCCTCGCCGGGTTCGTCTCCTCTGCGATCAGCGGATTCGTCGTCATCTGGGGGCTGCTGAAGTTCCTGCGCAGCCACGACTTCAAGATGTTCCTGATCTACCGGGTCGCCGTGGCGTTGCTGGTCTTCGGTGTGATAGCCGCCCGCTGAGGCGATCCACCGCGCAGCGGCGCACGGGCGAACTCCCTCATGCCGTCGACGAACGAGATAGCGGCTTCGAAGCCCAGTTCGCGCCGCGCCCGCTCTGGCGAGGCGAAGACGTGCCGCACGTCGCCGAGCCGGTACTCGCCGGTCGTGACGGCGGGAAGTCCTCCAAGACCGCTTGAAAGCGCGGCAGCCATCTCACCGACCGATCGAGGCTCGAGGCTGGCGATGTTGAAGGCTCCCGGGACCGAGGCTTCAAGGGCCAGCACATTGGCGTGAGCCACGTCGCTAACGTGCACGAAGTTACGCATCTGACGACCATCCTCGAACACGCGAGGAGCCTGACCGCGCTCCAGCGCGCTGCGGAAGATCGCGGCCACTCCCGCGTACGGCGTATCTGCCGGCATGCGAGGCCCGTAGACGTTGTGATAGCGAAGCGCCGTCAAGCTCGCCCCCGACTCACGAGCGTAGGCCGAGCAGAGGTGCTCTTGATGCACCTTCGTTGCGGCGTAGACGTTGCGAGGATCGAGCTCGGCGTCCTCCGTGACCTTTTTCGATCGCAGGTCGCTCCCGCATCTGGGGCAGACGGGCTCGAAGCGGCCGGCGGTGAGATCCTCGTTCTTGCGAGGACCGGGACGGACATCCCCGTGCTGGGGGCAGGAGTAGGCTCCCTCGCCGTAGACGACCATGCTGCTCGCCAGCACCATGTGACCGGTGAAGCGCCGGCCGTGCATCGCTTGAAGCAGCGCGGCCGTTCCCAGGTCGTTGTGCGATACGTAGCTCGTCACGTCGGAGAAGTCGACGCCGAGCCCGACCATCGCCGCCTGATGACAGATCGTGTCGACGCCGGCGAGGGAATGTTCGAGCAGTTCGGAGTCGCGGATATCGGCGAAGATCCACTCGGCGCCGCGATTCAGGTACGCCGGCGTCTCGGAGTGAGCCGCAGGAAGCAGCCCGTCCAGCGCAACCACCTCCGAGCCCTGGGCCACCAGCTCATCGACGATGTGCGAGCCGATGAAGCCTGCCGCTCCGGTGACGAGGACCCTCACCACGGCGAAGGCACCGCCATCTGGATCGCTACCGCGAACGCGACCTGAGCGAGGAGCCAGCGCCGGGTTGAGCTCTTCGGAAGCGCCGCCGTTGCCACGATGATCCAGGGGATGAACGGCAGCCAGATCCGTTCGACCTCGCCTTTGGAAAGCCCCGACAGATCTGCCAGGGCCACCGCAGCCAATGCCCCGCCGGCAAGCAGCCACACGCCGCTTCGCCTCAGTTGCGAGAGGCCGGCCCAGGCGGCAGGACCGACTACGAGCGCCAGCGCGGCGACGTTCGCCAGAAGGAAGTACGGATACGGCCGGAACCTGGCGACGCTGTTCGCATACTCGACCCTGGTCGCCGAGAGCCCGGCCGGCCACCAGAAACCCGCCAGGGCGAACCCGGCTACGACGGCGAGAACACCCAGCGCGGCGAAAGCCGCGACGCGCCACGACCTGCGGGCAACAACGACGACGATCGGGATCACGCCGAGCAGGATGAGTCCGTAAGACAGGAACAGTCCTGCTCCGAAGAGCAGCCCGCCGGCCAGCGCAAGACGGTCGCGGTGTCGGCCCTCACGTCCGGTCGCCAGGATCAGGAGAGCCACGGCCCACGCGCCGACGCCCAGGAAGAAGGCATCGCCGGATGTCCACGACACCACGGCCGGGGCAAGGACCAGGAAGGGCGCGGCACGGCGAGCGATCGCCTCACCGGCCGTCTCGCGCAGCGCGATCAGGGTTGCCGGCACAGACGATGCCGCCGCGCCGAACTGGAGGACCGCGAGCCAACCCGCTCCTGCGAGCCCGATGCGGTCGAGTGCCCACAGGAGCAGTACGTATCCCGGCGGATGCGCGCGCACATGGACTGTGAAGGTGCCGATGCGATCGACGAACGAAGCCAGGAAGGTGCCGGGCGAGCCGATATCTCGAACCACCGGCAGGTAGTCGGTCGCCGAGACCTTGGTTAGTCCCTGTATCCCCTCGGCCGAGGCGAGCGCCACTGCCCACAGAGCCGCTGCACCGCAAGCGATCCAAAGGAGGTGTCTCCAGGTCGCACGCGATGCCAGACGTGGCCAGGCCCAAACGAGTCCGACCCCCACCGCGACGGAAGGCGCCGCCCGCAGGAGCGGGAGCGGATCCCATCTGCCCGTCAGTGGCGGCATCCCGAGATAGAGCCTGTGTCCGTGATCATGCAGCCAGACCCCTATCCGGTTCGTCATCAAGATCACTGCGAGCGTTCCGGTCACTACCGCTGTTGGGGAGACCTTCGACCGCACCCGCTCTGCCGCCCTCGAAGTTCGCTCGGCCAGGGAAACGCTCATGCGCGCCTCCCGATGCGGCGAAGGAGTGCGACCGAGGCGACCAGCCATACGACGGCGATGACGATGGCGAGTCCGGCTCCGTAGTTGCGGGGCAGGACGCTCGGATCGGGCCGGTTGCCCAACCCCAGGAACAGCGGCAGTGAGTAAGCCACTACGATCGCCGAGGCGACAGCCGCACCCTGCGTCACCGAGCGCGCGGTCGCGGGAAGGCGGCTGGCGAGCAGCGCACCGATCCCGAGTGTGATGGGTGCGATAACGCCGTCGTGAACTATCAGCACCGTCATGAACAGCGCGCCGAACCGCAGCGGGTGGGTCGCGCCGGGTCGCGAGACCACCGTCCAGAGGCCGAACGCGATCACAGCCCAGCCCGCCAGAAGACAGGTCCAGAAGAGCGGTCCGTAGCGGCTGGTGTTCTCCTCGTTCACGAGACCACCACCCTGGATACCCATTTCGTCTGCTGCACTCCGGGGCGCCCGGGGCCGATCAACCGCACGGGGAAGCCATGGTCGATGTGCAGCGCCTCTCCGTTGAGTTCGAACGCCAGGAGCGTGTCGGCGTCGGCGAGTTGTTCCGCACTCACTTCGGAGCTGGAGTAGGGGCGCCTTTGATCCTGTAGGGACTCGACCCTGCAGGTACTCGACGGCCCTCCTCCCGCGAGTGCGATGACATCGCGCAGCGGCACGCCCGTCCACTCCGCCGAGGCGCTCCAGCCTTCCACACAGGCGATCGTCAGATGAGCGGTCCGCGCCGGCATCGCGCGAAGATCCTCCAGGGACAGAGCCAGGTTCTCCGGACCCTCGACCCTCAGGCGGTACTCCGGGTCCATCGCCGCCTCGACAACGTTCGCCGTTGCCGCGGTCTTGTTCACCGGCAGGCCCTGAGGGCCGATCCGGGGGTCGCGCGGCGCGAGAAGCCCGAGCGATGCCAGCGGCCTCAGAGTCTGACCGACGGTGATGGCTACGAGCCCCGTCGTCGTCGCGGCGACCGTCGCGAGGAATCCTCGCCTCGTCAGTCCTGCCTGCGCTGCAACGGCTTCGGGCCGAACCTCCGGCGAGCGCCGCGACAGTGCCAGCCGCGTGGCCCCGATCTTCGCGCCGATGTGGACCACCAGCCCGCCCATCGTGATCCAGGCGGCGGAATAGTGCCCAGCCGGAAACGAGAAGCCCCACGGGAACCATCGGCTGATCGTTCCGACTCCCGAGAACAACAGGAAGAGCGCTCCCCCGACGAGGGGTACAAGCGAGACACGCTCGAGGGCGTGAGCCAGGCCCCGCATCGGCGGCCAGGTCCAAAGGGACGGGTAGACCGTCCAGAGTTTCGCCAGCAACAGCGGGATCGACGCTATCCCGGTCGCGACGTGAACCCCCTGCGTCGCGCGGTAGAGCCAAGCGGGCCGCGGCGGCCAGGAGAACCAGCCCGGCGGATGCTGGATCAGGTGCGACAGCAAGCCGGTGGCGAAACACACCGTGAACGAGATCCCCAGCGCCAGGCCGAGCCAGGCAGCGTTCCTCGTCGAATGCAGGGGGCTGCCGAACGCGTCCTGCTTGAAGGGCCCGATCCGAGGAGGGGCGAGCCGCGAGAGCATCTCGTCCGGCTTCATCGGGCGTCCAGCCGGGCGAACCACCGTCCGCCCCCGCCCCACAGATCCTCGACCGTGAAGGAGGTTCGGGCGGCCAACTCGGGCAGGTCATCGGCCCCGACCTCGGCCCAGGCGAACCACTCGGAGCGTTCGCCCGAATCGGTTTCGGTCCTTACCCGAAGGCTCGAGGTGCGCGTTCCCGGAGGCGCGACCTCCATCAGCGCGCGACCGCCCGCTCGAAGCAGCTCCCGGACCCGCGCGAACAGGGCCACCGGCTCTCCGCCTATCCCGACGTTCCCGTCCAGGAGCAGCGCCGACCCCCACCGGCCGGCGTTCGGGATCCGGTCGAAGACCGATCGATGCAGCACTCGCGCACCTCGAGCTCTGGCCGATCCGACTGCGGCCTCGGCACTGTCGATGCCGAGCGCTCGGATCCCCCGCTCGGCGAGCGCCAGTACATGGCGAGCAGGTCCGCATCCGATATCTAGCGCCGCGGGTAGGGCGAGGTTCAAGACCGCCTCCTCCTCCGGTGCAGGTGCTGCGAACCAGCGCTCCACCGGAAGAGGTATCGAGCGTCCACATGCCGAACGCAGGAGAGTGCCGGCCGGCCCGAGTCCGTCCCGCACTCGAACGAACCCGAGGTCGACCGCGGCTGCGTTCACGCCGTCGCTCCGGCCCGCAGGGCACCGAGCGTCTCCGCGAAACGCGAGTTCGGTGACAGAGCGGCCACCTCGAGGGCGTCGGCGAAAGTGTCCACGTCGCGCAAATGTGGCAACTCGCGCCACGACAGGCCCAGGGTGTCGAGCCGGCTGCGTTGGGCCGCAAGGGTTCCCGGCGAACTCATGGGGACCCCGACCACCGCCACAGGATCGGGCTCGGTCTGTCCGAGAGCCCACCATCCGCCATCGGCCGCCGGACCAAGAACCGCATCGACGCCCGGCTCACGGAGCCGGTCCAGACATGAGTCGAGCATCGCCGGCGTGACCTGGGGGGTGTCCATCCCGATGAGCAGAGCGGGGCCCCCGGTGTCTTCGAACGCGGCGGCGATCCTCTCGTCCAGTCCGCGGCCGCGCTGAGCGATGACTCGGAATCCGGAATGCAACCAAGCCCCGGGGTCGCCCTCGAGGGCCAGCACGCGTTCCGTGGCGCGGCAGGCGGCCACCGCCGACAACGTATCGGCGAGCGAGGCGGCGGCG
>JANPEZ010000091.1:0-13248 GCA_031423155.1 Actinomycetes bacterium | reverse complement strand
CCCCACGAGTGGTCCCTGTGTCGGATGGGGCGGCCCCGCGTGGGGTGGGGGGGGCGCTTTTTTGGGTGGTCTCGCGGCGGGGGCGGCCGGCGGGGCCCCCCGCCCCCGCCTCCCATGGGCCCACGCGCGCGGCCACGCGCGCGCGGTACCGCAGCGCCTCCAGGGGCCCATAAGTCTCACCGCCGACACACGAGACGAACCGCGGCGGAGGCGCGTAGGACCAGTGACACTCCAGGTAGTTGACGAACAGGAACGTCGGCCGCTTCGCGCGCGGCAACTCGTCCCGCATCCAGCGGTTCACGATCCGGCCGCCCGAGTCTCCTCCGCGGGCGACCTTCTCCAGACGACGCATCCGCCTGCGGAACCCCTGCTCCAGGTCTAGCCGGAAGACGTAGTGGTCGAAGCCGCGGGCCAGACCGGTTCGCGAAGAGATCATCCCGTTATTGGTCACGCACCAGGTGTCGTAGCCCAGGCCTCGGAGCCACTCGGCCATCGTCACCGAGACGGCAGGCCGCAGCTTCGGCCCGGTCCTCCACTGGGCGCCGTGCTGCGTCGGATACAGGCCTGTGAACAAAGAGGCGTGCGCCGGCTGGGTCCAGGGCGCGTTCGAGACCATCGTCTCCATGCGCAGACCGCCCCGTGCAAGGGAGTCGACCGTCGGCGTCGTCGGCCGTTCGTACCCGTAGCAACCGAACCGATCGAGGCGCGCGGTATCGAAGACCACGAGCACTATGTTCGGCAGGTCGGAGGGCATCGGGGGCAAGCCTACCGGCAGGTGCGCCAGGCGCAGCTCAGGGTCGGGCCGCCAGCCCATCCGGTACGATTTGCGGCCGAACCCCGGCTAGTCGAAAAGGATCCGTCATGGGAAACGAGCTTCAGGCCGAGCGCAGGTCCGAGAAGGGCAAGGGCGTCGCGCACAAGATCCGCGCCGCCGGACGCATCCCCGGAGTGCTCTACGGGCACGGCCTGGACTCCGTACCCCTCACGGTGGATGCGCGTGAGATGCGCCACATCCTTCACACCGGTGCCGGCGCCAACGTCCTGATCGATCTCGTGGTGGAGGGCGAAACGCACCTGGCCCTGCCCCGTGAGATCCAGCACGACTACATCCACGACCGGCTCATCCACGTCGACTTCCTCGCGGTCTCGCGTACCGAGAAGATCACCGTCGACGTCGAGATCCGCGACGTCGGAGAGGCCCCCGGAGTCAAGCAGGGCGGCGTCGTCGACCACCACATGCGCGAGCTGCACGTTGAGTGTCTTCCACAGGATGTGCCCGACTTCATCGACGTCGACCTTTCCAACCTGGACCTGGGCGACACGGTTCACGTGTCCGACATCATCGTCCCGCCGGGAGTCACGATCCTGTCCAACCCCGAGGACTCGGTTCTCGCCGTGATCACACCTGCGGCGCTGCGTACCGAGGCCGACCTCACGGTAGCCGGAGAAGAACCCGCCGCCGTGGCCGAGGTCGCCGAAGCCGCTCCCGCTGAGGGAGACGCCGCTGCCGACGAAGCTCCTGCCGCTGCCGAGGAGGGCGGCGAGAGCTAGGACATGGACTGGCTGGTCGCCGGTCTCGGCAATCCCGGCGAGCGCTACGCCGCAACGCGTCACAACGTCGGTGCCATGGTCGTCGAGCAGCTCGCGGTGCAAGCCGGCGAGCGCCTCAAGAAGGTCCGATTCCTTCCCGCGGATGCCGGCGAGTTGCGCATCGGCGAAGACCACGTCTGGCTCGCCAGGGCTCACGGGTTCATGAACGAGTCCGGTCCCGCCTATGCGGGGTTGGCCGGCAAGCGCAAGGTGGATGCGGCGCACGTCATCGCGGTCCACGACGACATCGATCTGGTGCTGGGCACTCTCCGCCTCAAGATCGGCGGATCGACGGCCGGTCACAACGGTCTGAAGTCTCTCCAGCAGGCGCTCAGGACGGCTGATTTCCTGCGGGTCCGACTCGGTGTCGGACGGCCCCCTGGACGACAGGATCCGGCCGATTTCGTCCTGCAACCCTTCTCCAAGAAAGAGGAGCCGGACGTTGCGCTCCTGATAGAGCGCGCGATCGATGCCGTCCGGGCGATCGTGACCGAGGGTCTGGATCGTGCCCAAGACAGGTTCAACCGCGGCCCCGTGGAAGGCTAACGGTCCGTCCCAGGTGCCGAAAGTCCTCCCCCGGGTGAGGATCGGCTCCATGCGCAGGCCGAGTGGATCCATCGACCTCGGCCCGATGCCTCCAGGGCTCGAACTGCCGAAGATATCTGTCAGGAGGTGATCGGATGAGGAACAAGATCGCGTCCGTACCGTGGCGCCGTCTGCTATTCACCGGAGCCACGCTCGGGATGATGCTGCTGGCGGCAGGCGCCAAGTGGAGGCCGAAATGAGAAGGGAGTCTCACATGCGTACTAAGCGCATCTTGGTCGCTCTCGCCTCGATGGCCGCGCTGGCGATGGCGGTCGGAGCAGGCTGGAGACCGAACTAGAGATCCACAGGCATCACTTGATCACCCGCTGCCCCCGATGACCTCCTCATATCGGGGGCAGCGCCACGTCCAGGCTTGATCAGGTGCCTACAGGCGAGGCCGAAACCTTCCGATGCGATACCCATGAAGTTGGTCCTGTTCACATTCACGCTCGCCATCGTGGTGGGCTACCTGGGCCGTGGGCGGCTGTCTGGACTGGGCAGGCTTCAGGTTCGGTGGGCGGCCATCGCCTTCATCGGCCTAGGGATGCAGTTCATGCCGCTGCCGGGCCACGTCTGGCCGATGGCGATGCTGTATGCCTCGTTCGTGTTGCTGTTCGCTTTCGCGATCGTCAACCTGCGCGCTGCTGGGTTCGCGTTGATCCTGGTTGGGATCGCGCTGAACCTGACGGTGATCGCGGCTAACGACGGTATGCCGGTGTCGCGCCATGCCCTGGTCGCCTCCAACCAGATGGACAGCTACACGTTTCTCATCGAACACGGCGGCGCCAAGCACCACCTGGCCGGACCGAGCGATCGGCTCTTGTTCCTCGGTGACGTGATCCCGATCCGCTTCTTGGAGCAGGCGGTGAGCGTCGGCGACTTCTTCACCTACGGCGGGGTGTTCTGGCTGATCGTCGCCGCCATGCGGAAGCGCGAGAGCGCGGAACCGCAGATGGCGACGGAGGTACAGCATGTCGGGGGATGACCGCAGGGTGGTCGCACCCGAGATAGAGAGGCGCCACTCGCCTCCGGCGGACGAGACACCCGAAGAGCGCCGCGAGCGGACGCTCGCCGTCAAGCTCTACGAGATGATCGTCGTTCTGCCACTGCTCGCTTGGATAACGACCGAATGGGTTCGAGGTGCTTCCGGCTTCACCGATCCGATGCTCCTTCTGTGGATCGTCTCGATCGCGACCGTCGACCTTCTGCCGGTTCCAACGGGGATGGGTCTTCGCTTCAGCCTGAGCTTCCCGCTGCAGCTCGCGATAGCGATGATCTACGCGCCACCGATCGCGGGTGCGGTCGCATTCCTGGGAACCAGCGACCCGAGGGAACTCAGGAGAGAGATACCGATCCTGAAGGCGCTGTTCATCCGCGGCCAGATAGCGGTATCGGTGGTGGGAGAGGCCTTCTTGTTCCATCACTTCACCAGCATCGGCGGCCATTGGTTCGTGGTCGGACCCGTCGTCGTGTTGGCGACGATCGTCGGCTACGCGATCAACGCCTACCTGGTCGCCTACTACTTCCACCTCGAATCGGGCGAGAAGGTCTTCAAGATCTTGAAGGAGATGCACGTCGGCGTCTTCGGCGAGTTCCTCCTGAGCTACATGGGGCTCGCGATGTTCAGCGTCCTGGTCGCGACCTCGTTCGTGAGCATCGGGGTCACCTCGATCATCGTCTTCATCGCTCCGCTGCTGTTCGCCCGCCAGATGTTCCACAGGACGCACTCCCTGCAGGTTGCGACCGAGGAACTGGCCGAGCGCGAGGCCGAGAAGGAGTATCAGTCGCTTCACGACTCCCTCACGGATCTGCCCAACCGCACGCTGTTCATGCGTGCGCTCGAGGCCGCGATAAGCGATGCCTCCGCGCGCGGAGGCAAGATCGCCGTGATGATCATGGACCTGGACCGGTTCAAAGAGGTCAACGACACCCTCGGCCACCACTACGGCGACGTATTGCTTCAGCAGATCGGGCCTCGACTGCACGAGGTGCTCCGCGACGACGACCTGCTCGCGCGCCTAGGCGGAGACGAGTTCGGCGTCGTCCTGCCGCATCTCCCCGACGATCAGATCGCTGTGCGCATCGCCGAGCGCCTGATCGAGGAGCTGGAGAAACCCCTTTCGGTCGAGGGTCTCGCTCTGGACGTCTCGGCCAGCATCGGGATCGCGCTGTATCCCCAGCACAGCACGGACGTCGAGACCCTGCTGCGTCGCGCGGATGTTGCGATGTACGCAGCGAAGGAATCGGGCAGCGGGTACGAGATCTACAACCCCTCGTTCGACCAGTACAACCCCAGCCGGTTGACGCTGATCGCACAGGTCCGTCCGGCGATCGAGAACGACGAGTTCGTCCTCTACTACCAGCCGAAGCTTCGGCTGGAGGACGGGTCCGTCGCCGGCGTCGAGGCCCTGGTTCGTTGGCAGCATCCGGAGCGCGGCCTGGTCTTTCCCGATGACTTCATCCCGCTGGTCGAACAGACCGTGCTGCTCCGGCCGCTGACCCAGCACCTGCTGCAGGAGGCTTTGCGGCAGTGGCACGGCTGGAAGCATGCGGGCCTGGACGTGAAGATCTCCGTGAACCTTTCGGCCCGTAACCTGTTGGACATCCAGCTGCCCGAACAGGTCGCTCATGCTCTTTCCAAGTGGGGCGCTCCGCCGGAGGCTTTGATCTTCGAACTGACCGAGAGTTTCTTGATGTCAGACCCCGCCCGATCCATCGGCGTGTTGGACGACCTGGCCGGAGTCGGCGTCGAGTTGTCGATCGACGACTTCGGGACCGGGTACTCGTCGCTTTCGTACCTGCGGCGCCTGCCCATCCGCGAGATCAAGATAGATAAGTCCTTCGTGATGCGGATGGATACGGACCCGAGCGACGCGATGATCGTCAGGGCCACGGTGGATCTGGGTCGCAACCTGGGGCTTCGCGTGGTCGCTGAGGGCGTCGAGTCCGAGCGGACCTGGGAGATGCTCAAGACTCTCGGCTGCGACGTCGCTCAGGGCTACTGGATGAGCAAGGCCGTACCTGCTTCCGAGGTCACCGGATGGATACGGCAGAGGAATGAGGACGTGGGTCGCGGCAAAGCCGAGATCCCGCCCCAGTCGGAAGCAGCACCCAAGCGCCCTCGCCTGACCGCGATCTGAAGTCGCTCGCCCTTCTAGGGGATAGGAACGATCAGAACGTCATCGGAAGGTGACCAGCCGCTGGTGGCCCCGGTTCTCCCATCGTGGACACGGGCCCGGAAGTACAGGGTTCCGGTGCTCTCAGCGCGGAAGAAGGCTCGTCGCTCGTGTATCCCGGTGCGGAAGGTCACCCACCCCGAGTCATCGCTGCGCCACTGAACGTTGTACGTCGTGCCGGGGATCCGCGCCGTTGCGACTTCGATCGTTATGCGGGCGCCGGGTGTGGCACGCGCCTTGGGCCGTGCTTGGACCGGGATCCGGATGACGCCTCTCATCGAAGGGAAGAGCCGGCAGTCGTACGCGAAAGTGCCGGCCGAGCGGAAGGTTCGACTCGCCTGCTCGCCCGGCGTCAGCGACACTCGGAAGAACCCGTGCGGGTCTGAAGCGATCTCGTGTCTAACAGCGCTGATGCTCGTCCAACGTACCGGATCACCCAACGCAGCCAGGACGACGTCTGGCCGAAAGCGCGTGTCGCCGACCCTTACGCGGTGCAGGGTTCGGGCTTCCGCAGCTGGCCCGTGGAGCACGCCGAAGAAGGCGATCATGACTGCGAAGAGGCAGGGGATCGAGCGCCGCCCGACCGTCAGCTAGACACCTCCTGGATCGCTGATCGCGCCGACTTCAGATCGAGTTGTAGCATCCCTTCTCGATAGTAGGCCCCGTCGCGACGCGACGAGGCCTGTTCGCGTTGTTCGAGGGAGGCTCCTTGACTCTGGAAGGCGTGCTCGAGCAGCTGGTCGCATCCGAGCCCTTCGAACGGCTCTTGACCGAACGCGCGCGTCCGATCCTGGCTCGCGCCGAGGCGGGGGAGGAGGCGGTCGTCTCAGCCCTGGTGCTCGCGCTGGGTGGCCCCTTGCTCGCCGTCGCGGCGGGACCCCGGGAGGCCGAGTCGCTCTCCGCGGGGGTTTCGGCCTACCTCGGAGGCGATCGAGTCGCGCTGCTGCCCTCATGGGAGGCACTTCCGTACGAAGGCATCAGCCCGGCACCGGAGGTCGCCGCCCGGCGCGCCGAGGCGATATCGGACGCACGCGCGGCCACCGGCCCCTTCGTCCTGATCGCGCCCGCGCTCGCCGCGATGCAGCGATTGGTGCCGACGCTAGGTGCGGCTCCGCAGGTGGAGCTGGCCGCTGGGATCGAACTCGCGCCGGATCGACTGGCCGAGCGATTGGTGGAGCTCGGCTACACCCGGGCGGACGTCGTCGAGCACCGGGGCGAGTTCGCGGTCCGCGGCGGAGTCGTTGATGTCTTCCCTGGAACAGCGCGGCGACCGGTGAGGCTCGACTACCTTGGCGATGAGATCGAGTCCCTTCGGGAGTTCGTCCCGGCGACTCAGCTGTCGACCGAACGCATCTCGCGGGCGGTGGTGTCGGCGGTGCGAGAGTTCATCCCGGATGCGGCCCTGCGCGAGAAGGCCGGCGCCCTAGCTCCACAGCACGTGGACAGGTTCCGGGACGGTTTGCAGCGCATAGCGGATGGGCTGGCGTTCGAGGGGATGGAGGCGTTCGCCCCGCTGCTGTTCGACGACATGCCGCTCGCGGCCGAGCTGCTTCCCCCGGGCTCCTGGGTGGTTCTGACGCGTTCGAGGCGCACCCAAGATCGAGCCCGACAGGCTTTCGAGGAAGCCGAGGCGCTGCGTGAGGCCTCGAACTGGCCGGGCGCGCCGGCCCTCCTGTCCCTCGAGGAAGCGATCGACGGCCGGGTGCAGCTCCACCTGTCCGAGTTCTCCGAGGGGCTGGACCTCGGGCTTCGCTCTTGGGGGAGCGCGACCGGCAACGCCTCGGAGCTTTCCCAGGAGGCGGCTCGCTTGGCCGAACGCGGCTTCCACGTCGTGCTTTCCGCGCGAGCGCACGGGTCCTTGGAACGAGCCAAGGAAGTGATGGGCTCGACTCCCGTGACTGCCGTCGAAGGCGCGCTGGCCGCCGGATTCGTCAGCGGTCCGGCGAAGCTGGCCGTCGCCACGGAGGAGGACCTGTTCGGCTCGCGCCGGCACACTCGAGATGCGCCGCGGATCACGCGCCGGCGCACCGACTCGATCGCCGATGAGTTGGAACCCGGTGACTTCGCGGTTCACCGCATCCACGGGGTCGGGCGCTACGCGGGGATCACGCATCGAGCGTTGGCCGGCGCGGAGCGCGACTACCTGATACTCGAGTACGCCGAGAAGGACAAGCTCTTCGTCCCTTCCGATCAGGTCGGGATGGTCGCCAAGTACCTGGGCGGTGATGCGCCCCGACTTCATCGCCTCGGCGGCAGCGACTGGGCGCGCGCGACTACCAAGGTCAAGCGCGCCGTGAAGGACATGGCCGGTGAACTCGTCCGTCTCTACAGCGTGCGTATGGCCGTTCCGGGTCACGCCTTCGGTCCCGATACCCCCTGGCAGATGGAACTCGAAGACGCCTTCCCGTACGTCGAGACGGGTGACCAGTTAACAGCCATCGACGAGGTGAAGCAAGACATGCAGTCGCCCAAGCCGATGGACCGTTTGATCTGCGGAGACGTCGGCTTCGGCAAGACGGAGATAGCGGTTAGGGCCGCATTCAAAGCCGTCATGGAGGGCAAACAGGTCGCTATCTTGGTTCCGACGACGCTGCTGGCCGAGCAGCACTTCATAACGTTCTCCGAGCGGTTCTCTCCGTATCCGGTCAAGGTCGAGATGCTCTCGAGGTTCGTCGATCCGGCGCACCAGAAGCAGACGATCGAGGATCTTGCCAAGGGCAAGATCGACGTGGTGATCGGGACGCACCGGTTGATCTCTTCCGATGTGAAGTTCGCCGATCTGGGTCTGCTGGTCGTCGACGAGGAACAAAGGTTCGGCGTCGCGCACAAGGAGCGGTTGAAGCAGTTCCGCGCCCACGTCGATGTGCTCACGATGACCGCGACCCCGATCCCTCGCACGCTGGAGATGGCGCTGGCCGGCATCCGCGACATGTCAACCGTCGACACGCCCCCAGAGGACCGCCAGCCGGTCTTGACCTACGTCGGCGGTTACGACGAGGGCTTGGCCATCGGGGCCGTCCGGCGGGAACTTCTCCGCGAAGGCCAGGTCTTCTGGGTTCACAACCGGGTAGCGACGATCGATCGACAGGCCGCCTGGATCAGGGAGCAGGTCCCCGATGCGCGCGTCGTCATCGCACATGGCCAGATGGACGAAGACGTACTGGAACGTCAGATGGTGAAGTTCTGGGACCGCGAGGCCGACATCCTCGTGTGCACGGTGATCATCGAATCGGGCCTGGACGTCCCCAATGCCAACACGCTGGTAGTCGACTCGGCGCATCTGCTCGGACTCGCGCAGATGTACCAGCTGCGGGGCCGCGTCGGGCGCAGTACCGAGCGAGCCTTCGCCTACTTCTTCTTCCCGCCGATGCGCGAGCTGACCGAGGAGGCCCACGAACGTCTCTCGACCATCAGCAAGCACACGGCGCTGGGCAGCGGGTTCCAGATCGCGATGCGCGACTTGGAGATCCGCGGTGCCGGGAACATCCTGGGGGCCGAGCAGCACGGGCACATAGCCGCGGTCGGCTTCGATACCTACGCGAGGATCCTGGCCCAGTCGGTCGCCGAGATGAAGGGCGATCCGCTCCCCGAGGAGAAAGAGATGCGCATCGACCTTCCCGTCAAGGCGTTCGTGCCGCCCGGATGGGTCGCCCAGGAGGCACTCCGGCTGGACCTTTACAGGCGTATCGGCACGGCCGCCGATCACGCGGCGCTGCGGGAGGTCATGAGCGAGACCGTGGATCGCTACGGCGCGCTCCCGCCAGAGGTTGAGACCCTGTTCGCCGTCGCCTCCCTGCGTGTCACGTGCTCGCGCCTGGGTGTCAGCGAGGTCACGACTTTCCGCGGCGAGGTCCGGCTGACCCCCGTCGAGATCAGCGAGATCCTCCTGCTCGATCTGAGCGACCGCGTCTGGAAGGCGATCTACCACCCGGAGAAGAAGACCCTAAACCTGGTTCCAGAGCGCGTTTTCGGTTCGGACCTGGTTCGGTTCGTCGAGCGCTGGCTGATGGAGGCCGTAGGCGAGGACCCGACCGGTCCCCTCATCGGAACCGAGGCCGTCCGGTAGACTCGCCGCGTGATCCCCCGGACCGTCCTTCGAATCGTCGCGCCCCTGATAGCCGCAGTCGCGCTGCTGTCTGCCTGTGCGAAGTCCTCCGGCACGCACGCCGCTGCCGCGACCGTTAACGGAGTGGAGATAACCGACGCAACGGTCGCTCTGAACGACCGGCTCTTCACCTTCCTGGGATCTTTGAACGGGGCCCCCTGCGGAACGCCCTTCGACGCCGAGGAGTCCGCGGCTGCAGCCTGTTCGCGATTCTCGCTCTCGAGTTTGATCCAGGAGCGGTTCATCTCTGGGTACGCCGACGAGAACACCATCACGATCGAGAAGCCGGAGATCGACTCCACCATCGCGGACGTCGAGTCCTCCTTGGGGGGCGCGGCCGCGCTCGACCAGAAACTGAAGGAGTCGAAGGTCACGAGGACCGAACTCAACGACCTGATCCGTCGGATATTGCTCTTCCAAGCCGTTCAGAAGGCGGTCGCTACTGCTGCTTTGACCGACGAGGCCCTGCGCCGTTCTTACGATGACAACCAGATCCAGTACACGACGATCCACGTCGAACATATCCTGGTCGCTACCGAGGCCGAGGCGAACGATGTCTACGACGAGGTGACGGCGCCGGGCTTCTCCGAGCAGGACTTCATGGATCTGGCGACGAAGATCTCCACGGACCCCGGCGCCAAAGAGAACGCCGGCGAGTACCCGGATGCGCCTGCCTCGCAGTACGTTCCGGAGTTCGCGAACGCAGCTCTGGCCCTTGAACCCGGTCAGATCGCGCGTCCGGTCGAATCCGAATTCGGCTGGCACGTGATCCGTCTCGTTTCCAAGACGGTGACACCGTTCGATCAGGTGAAGGAACAGATCATCCAGAGCCTCAGTGGGCAGTCCTTCCAGGATTGGCTCGACGGCCAGGTCAAGGCAGCGAAGATCGAGGTCAACCCGAAGTACGGCTCGTTCGACCTGACCACGCAGGAGGTGGTGCCGGTTCGTAGCACCGCCACGGGTTCCGCCTCGCCTACGCCGGTGACCGCCTCGCCGTGAGCGGCGAGGTCCAGCGCGTTCCCTCCTCCCAGCAAGGACGGCAGCTCTTGGAGCTCGTGCGCGTCATGGCGCGCCTGCGCGGCCCGGGTGGGTGTCCCTGGGATCACGAGCAGACCCACTCGTCCCTGGCGCGTCACCTGCTGGAGGAGACCCACGAGACGCTGGATGCGATCGACGCCGGCGACCGAGATGCGATCCGCGATGAGCTGGGAGATGTTCTGCTCCAGGTCGTGTTCCATGCACAGATCGCGGCCGACGACGGGGCCTGGGACGTCGATGACGTCGCGGCCGGGATCGTTGCCAAGCTGATAAGGCGTCATCCGCACGTCTTCGGCGACGTCAAGGTCAGCGGCTCCGCCGAGGTGCTCGCCAACTGGGAGAAGATCAAGGCCGACGAGAAGGGCGGCGATGTCGGCCATCTCGAGGACGATATCCCCGCGTCTCTGCCCTCGCTCGCTCGCGCGGCCAAGGTTCAAAGGCGCGCTGCCGGCTGGGGCTTCGAGTGGAGAAGCACCGACTCAGCACTCGATGCCCTCCGCGAAGAGGTCGGCGAACTGTCGGATGCGACCGAAGCCGCGAACTTCGAACAGGAGATAGGCGACGTGCTGTTCGCCACGGTCGCTGTCGCACGGTCGAAGGGTGTCGACGCCGAGAGCGCGCTCCGTCGCACGGTTTCGCGTTTCTCCGACCGCTACGAGCGGTTCACCTCGCTCATCGCGGAGCGAGGTCTCGACGTAGATGCGATGTCCGAATCCGAGGTGCGGGCACTGTTCCGGCAGGCCAGATGACGTCTCCTGAACATCAGCGGGTCCTTTCGTTCCTTAGGTGGGCCAACGAGCGCACCTCGAGCCGGGTCGTGCCGACAGGGCACGGGACCGCCTACCTCCGTGAGGACGCGCCCCTTCGATTCGACAGCAACTTCCTTTGGGCCGAAGGACTTTCGGACGGAGTGACGGCCGAGGAACTCGCGGCCGAGGCGGACCAAGTGCTGGCGGGTCTGAAGCACCGCCAGATCCACGTCGCCGACCGTGCGGCGGGTGAGCGGCTCGCCCCCGGCCTCGTCTCGATGGGTTACGAGGCAACTCCTCTCGTCGCGATGGCCCACCGCCGGGAACCCGACCGGCCCGGTGATGCGCTGGTCGAAGAGGTATCAGCGCGTGAGATGAGAGCCGCCGACGAGGTTTTCATCCGGCGCGAACCATACGGCTCGGACGAGGAGACCGTTCGCCAACTCGCCGACTTCAGACTCATCCTGCCCGAGGTCCTCGGCACGCGCTTCTTCGTCGCCAAGGTCGACGGGCAGATCGCCTCGGGCGCCGATCTCTACTTGGACGGCGAGACGGCCCTGATCGACGCGGTCGTAACGCTGGAGGAACATCGGGGAAGGGGGCTTGCTCGTTCGGTCGTCCTGAGGATGATCGACGAAGCTCGCCGGTCCGGCTGTGACCTGGTCTTCCTCCATGCTGATGAGAACGACTGGCCGCAACACATGTACGCCAAGCTGGGGTTCGATCCGATCGGCTACGAGTACGACTTCCTCAGGGATCCGTCGCGATCGTAAACCGCCACTTGCCAGACGACCCGACGGCGTTCCCAGCGCCGGCGGGTGAAGCCTGCCTCGCGTAGGCGAGCATCGATCTCGTCGAGGTCGTGGATGAAGACCCGGAATCCCTTGAACTTCTTCTCCCGCAAGCGATACCAGACGTTGCCGATCGCGGCTTCGATCCTGTTCCACAGCCCGATCAACCCGATGTCCACCGGGGCGGTGAACGCCAGGACCCGCTGAGCGGCGCCGGAGGCGTTTGCGATCAGGTTCGTCGCGTCGCCGTAACAGCACAGGACCCTGTTGAGAACGACCACGTCGGCCTGGGGCAGCGTTGCCGTCGATCCGTCGGCCACCTCGAAGGTGGCCCGCTCGGACAGGCCCCGTTCTTCTGCGAGTTTCTCGGCTTCCGAGATCGCACCGGCCCCCAGATCCATCCCCTTGGCCGTCGCCGCTCCGCGAGCAAGGGCTGTCAGCGCCAGATCACCCGTGCCGCAACCGATGTCGAGAACGTTTGCACCGCTCAGACCCGCGTCCTGCAACGCCGCCAGCAGGTAGCCGGTAACCGGGGCGACGGTGTCCCTCTTCCTGGCTCTCTTGGCGTTCTGAGATGCCCACTCGTCGAAGCAGCAGGATGCCTGAGGTTCCTCGTCCATGCCCGTAGTTTCGCACGAGCACGCCCGCGTCGCCCGAGCGGCGTATCCTCGCCGAGGAGGTGCGGGAGATGACCGAGGGGGCGGCGAACGCGAAGACGATCGCCGGCATCTATTCGCCGATCGCATCGGACTACGAACAGATCTGGGCGCCCCTGCTTCGCCCCTACGGGCTCCGGGTGCTGGACGAGATCGAGCCCCTGCTGGCGAGTGCGCGTCGGGTCCTGGAGCTCGGCTGCGGGGTCGGTCGTCTGCTCCCCGACATCGCCTCTCGCGCGCCGGATGCGAAGATCGTGGCGGCCGACCTAACGGAGGCGATGCTGCGCCTTGCCCCGGGTACGTATCCGCGGGTCGCTATGGACGCCACTCGTCTCGGGTTCGACAGGGCTATCTTCGATGCCGTCGTCTCTTGTTTCGCCCTCTTCCATCTTCCGGATCCTCCCGGTGCATTCCCGGGGATCCGCGAGACGATCCGGCCGGGAGGAGTCTTCGCGACGGCGGTCTGGGGCACGGGTGAGGTCTTCCCGGCGATGACCGCTTGGGACGAGGAGTTGGACCGTCTCGGCGTGCCCGCGGATCGGGTCAAGGCCACCGGGG
>JANPEZ010000090.1:0-22782 GCA_031423155.1 Actinomycetes bacterium | reverse complement strand
AGCAGCGCTTCGACCTTGCCCAGATCGAGCAGCGTGTAGCGACGTTCCTGCTGCTGAACTATGCCGGTGACGACGTCGCCCTCGCGGCCGGCGAACTCTTCGTAGGTCATCTCTCGCTCAGCGTCGCGGAGCTTCTGATAGATGACCTGCTTGGCCGTCTGGGCCCCGATGCGGCCCTTGAACTCGTCGGTGACTTGGACGGGCGCCTCGGACATGACCTTCATCTCGAGGCCCTCGCCGTCTTCGGTGTCGACCTCCTCGAGCTGCTGAAGCCATACCTGAAGGTCGCCCGACTCGGGGTCGATCTTGGCCCTGGTGCCGACGAACTCGTCGTCCGCAGTGGGGTTCTGCTGCTTCCACCAGGTCTTGTAGGCCGAGGCCATGGCCTCCTCCAGACCCTCAAGGATCGTGGTGAAAGCGATGCCCTTCTCCCTTTCGAGTTCTTTGAGTGCGACGATCATGTCTGCGTTCATCTGGCGTTGCTCCTCTTCAATTCGGCGTCCCAATCGACGACCGTTCTCGCGGACGCGATGTCCGCCAGTGGGACGCGCAGCTCTCCGCCGTCGGTGGCGATCACGATCGCCTCCGCGTCGGCCGAGACCAGCGCGCCCTGGTGGTTCTTGGAACCGTTCACGGGCTCGGTCGTCTTGACCCTTACCCGTTCTCCCACATTGCGCTCGAAGTCGCGAGCTGCTCGCAGCTTCCGCTCGATACCGGGCGAAGACACCTCCAGCGAATACGGACCCGGCGCGTAGCCCTCCAGGTCCAGCCGGCGAGAGACCTTCTCGGCCGTCTGAGCGATCGCGTCCAGGTCAACCCCGCCGTCGCGGTCTACCAGGACCCGGAGGATCTTGCGGCCGTTCTCACGGGTGAGGGTGACCTCGACCAGCTCGAGCCCGGCGCCTTCTATCACCGGCCTGACCAGCGCTTCCGCATCCATCCGCCTGGTCACCCCCCTCGAAAAAGAAAGTGGGCGCGAGCCCACTTCCAAGGCGTGTATCGATTCCCGTACGGGCCCAGTATAGCCGCTCTATCCGTTCCGGCCCGTGCCTACAGGGCCCGGCGCTGGCCTCCGGGGTTGCCCCAGTGGTCTCGCGAGTTCATCCGGCGCGAGATCCGGGCCTCGTCCCAGCCTGAGTGGCAACGCACGCCCAAGGATGAGCAGGCAGCGCGGGCGGCCTCCTCGGATCCGAACTCTTCCCGGATCCAGATGCCGTCCACGTCGACGAGCAGGACGTCCCAGGTATCCAGGCCGACGTGCTGGATCACGGCCTCTGTCTCAGGGCGCATCTTGACGAACTCACGCAGGCGAGGAGGCGTGCCCTTCATGGCGGCAGCCTATAGCCGCTAGGGAGCCGCCGCGAGCAGGGCGATCGCCGCATCGACGGCGGCCCCGATCGGGGCCGTGCTGCGCTCACCGGTGGCCCGCAGCTTCAGGTCGACCGTTCCGGCTTCGATCCCGCGCTTGCCCACGGTCACCTGCACGGGGTAGCCGATCAGATCCGCGTCGGCGAACTTGACCCCCGCGCGGTCGCTGCGATCGTCCAGGACCGACTCGACGCCCCTGGCTTGCAGATCGGCGTAGATGCGTTCCGCCTCCGCCGTCACCTTCTCGTCGTCCAGATTGGCCAGGATCACTGCAACCTCGTACGGCGCAAGGGCCTTAGGCCACTTGAGGCCGTCCTCGTCGTGGAACTGCTCGGCCACCGCGGCCATGATCCTGGAGATACCGATGCCGTAGCTGCCCATCACATAGAGCTTCTGCGTGCCGTCCTCGTCCAGATAGTTGGCTTCGAGCGGCTGGGAGTACTTCAGACCCAGTTGGTAGATGTGGCCGACCACGATCGAGCGGCCGATCTGCAGTTCGCCTCCGTCGCTGGGACAGCGGTCTCCCTCACGGATCTGAGCCAGGTCCTCGTAGCGATCGACTCGGAAGTCACGGACCACGTTGGCACCGGTGACGTGAAGGTCCTCGCGGTTCGCGCCGGTGACCCAATCGGCGCCACCTCTGACGGAATGATCGGCCAGAACCGTGACCTCATCACCCAACCCCTGAGGTCCGACGAAGCCCTTGGCGAAGCCGCGCTGTGCGAAATCGGCCTCCTCGAAGCGCTCCACGCGGGTCGGGAAATACAAGCGGCCCAACTTCTTCTCGTTGACCTCCCGGTCGCCGGGAACCAGGACGACGACGATCTGCTCTCCCGCCTTGTACATCATGGTCTTGAGAGTCGTTTCGGCGCTGATGCCGAGCTGGGCAGCTACGGCCTCTATCGTCGCGGCGCCGGGAGTCGCTACCTCGATCATCGGCGCTGAGCCCGGGTCCACGGCCGGAGGAGCCTGGGGGGTCGCGGCCTCGGTGTCGGCCATGTAGTCCCCGTTCTCGCACCGCACGAACAGGTCCTCGCCGACGTCGGCCAGAGCCATGAATTCGTGGTTGACTCCACCGCCGATGGTGCCGGGGTCGGCCTCGACGATCACGTAGTCGAGCCCGCAGCGGTCGAAGACCCGCTCGTAGGCCTCGTACATGATCCGATAGGACTCGCGCATCCCGTCCTCGTCGCGGTCGAAGGAGTAGGCGTCCTTCATCAGGAACTCACGCCCGCGCAGCAGCCCGTAACGGGGGCGCAGCTCATCGCGGTACTTCCACTCGATCTGATAGACGTTGACGGGAAGATCCTTGTACGAAGGGAACTCAACCTCGACGAGTTCGGCCATGACCTCTTCGTGCGTAGGCCCGAGCAGCATGTCGCGCCCGTGGCGATCTTGAAGCCGGAAGAGCTCCTCGCCGTAGGCATCCCAGCGACCCGTGCGCTTCCACGGTTCGGCGGGCAGGGTGATCGGAACCCGCAGCTCTTGCGCACCTGCGCCATCCATCTCCCGACGGACGATGGCCTCGATCTTGTGCATCGTGCGCATGCCGAGCGGCATCGTCGTATACACGCCGGCCATCAGCTTGCGCACGAACGCGGCGCGCAGGAGCAGCCTGTGAGAGGGAGCCTCGGCCTCGGCCGGATCCTCCCGGAGGGTGCGCGCGAACAGTCGAGACAGCCGCATAGGTGCAGAAGGATACCGGCACGGCGGACGTGCCCGTGAGCGACTGCCCCCTGGCCGGCCTAGGGGGTGTCGCTAAGGAACTGGATCCATTGTTGCCAACGGCAGGTGGTCGCCGCCGCGAAGCAGGGGCCTCCCGAGGAGTTGTCATCGATCGAGTAGGCGCCGAAGGCCGCCATCTTCGTCCCGTCGACGGGATCTCGTGTGATCGCGGTGTAGTCCCCCCAGCGCTCGGGTCCTGAGCTGAACTCGTAACGCGCCTCGCCGGCTTTGACCAGGATCGGAGTAGCCGCGCTGCTGCCAACCGGGATGGTCGCGGCCCGCATCGACAGATACTGCCCGTTGTTCAAGCTCGCCTGAGCGAAGGTGACGTACAAGACCCCTTCGGAATCGGTCGCGACGGAGGGCCACGCCGCGTCGGAGCCGCTCTCACCGACGAAACCCTTGCGCGTGACGGTCGAGTTCGCCAGGGTCGCCGCCGGATCTATCTCGTACCAGCGCACCGCCGATTCCAGATACCCGCTCGGAGCGAAGTTGTGCCTGACAGAGTTCGCCGAGTAGATCCGACCGGTGTCGGTGTCGAAGACGGCGTTGATCAGTCGCAGATCCCCTGTATCCCACCAGGTGTTCGACTGAGTCGCCGAACCGCCGGCCTGAAGCCCCCACGGCGCGTAGCCGACCTTGCCGACCCCGATCTCGGCGTTCGTGAGTTTCAAGCCGCCGGCCGAATCCCTGAGCCGCCAGAGGATCACTCGACCCCTCCCCCGGTCCTTCTGGAACGAGGTGAAGAACTGAGTGGGAGAGGACGCGCCGGAACCCACGGGCACGACGGGCTGAAGCGTGAAGCCCTTACTCCCGTCCGGGTTGTCGGTCTGGTTCCCGGCGAAGACCTTGAGCGCGACCGGAGACGAGCACGTCGGATCGTAGAGCTGCGATTTCCTCACTGAGATGACCTGGGTGTAATCGAAAGCCGTGCCGGCCCAGTTGAAGTTGTTGGTCGCCACCGCGACTCGGTCGCCGCTGAAGCCGATCGTCGGGTAGTCGGAGAACTGCGCCCCGTCTCCGGCAACCTGGTCCCCGTTGAGGATCAGCGAACACCAGGTTCCCGGGGTGTCGATGGTCGACTCGGGGCTGGTCACGATCACGATCTTGACCTGAGTGTTGGTGTACGCGATGAAGGTCAACACGAACCAGCCGCCGTCGGACGGATCGAAGACGATCTTGGGGTCGGTGTCATCGTAGGCCGAGCCCAGACCGGCGATGCTCTTCAGCCGCTGGGGCGAGACCAGCTCGGCACCGCTGCGGTCGTAGACGGCCGCGTCGACGTTGGTCGCGGCGAAGACGTGGTCGACGCCGAGCGCCCCGGTTGGATCGGCCGGAGAGGTGATGGGTCCGGAGGCGCCGTCGCTGACGCCGTCGAAGCCGGTCTCGATCACGGGCGAGCGCGGCCCGACCGCCCGCAGGGCCGAGGCGTCAGCGACGCCACCCGTCCGCATCTTGGAGAGGTTCAACCGCGAAACAGGGACGAGGGACAGGTTCACTCGGCGGGACGCGGGGTCCACCGGAAAGGGGACCGGGTCGGCCGCGATGCCGGCGGTGCGAACCCTCGGTGAAGCCGCGATCGCAGACACAGGCGCAACGGCCGGGCCAGCAGCGGCCAGGAGGACGGCCAGCGCGGCCAGGGCGTTGCGGGTACCGGCTGGCATCGGCGGCTTTCCCTCCGTTTCAGCGGGACGTCGTTCCCGCATCGGGAAGCTATCAGACGCGACCGATGCCGACGCCATCGATCTTGACGGGGCTTTCCTGAGGTCGTGATCCGAGCCTTCCACATGTCCTCCAGGCACGAACCTCCCTTGGATGCAGGACAGGCGTTGACGCGGCAGGGGCCGAATCGCCACAATCGCGGCCATGATGGTTCATGCGATGAGCTGGGTCTGGCGCGGGGATTGCACAAGTCCGGTTCGCTCGCGCGACTAGAACCCAGCCAGATCGCGGATCTCCGAGCCCCGGGCACGAAGTCCGGGGCTTCGTCTTGGTCGAGACCGCGAAAGGAGGGAACGTGGCGAAACGTCTGTCGGTACATCCGGATAGAGCTTCCTTCGATGCGCTGGCGCGCGAGTGGGCCCTGGTGCCGGTCTGGGCCGAGCTACTCGCCGACGTCTCGACCCCCGTGGGCCTTTTCCCGACCCTGGCTGGAGAGGGTCCGGGCATCTTGCTCGAATCCGTTGAGCGCTCGGAGCGTTGGGGTCGCTACTCCTTCGTTGCCGGCGATCCGGCCGCGACGGTCGTCGTAGACGGCGCCGGAGTACGTTTCGAAGGACTTGCCCGACGAGGCTTCCCACTTCCTGCGATCCCCGATGCCGCCGGCGCTCGCGAGTCACTAGCTTCTATCGCGCGCGGCCTGCGGGGTCCGCGGCTGCCCGAACTCCCCTCACTCACCGGTGGACTCATGGGGTACCTGTCCTACGAGGCCGCCGAACTGCTGGACGGTCACGCGGCTCCCGACCCGGCGAGCGCCCCCTGCCCTCCGATCGGACTTCTGGTGATCGACAGAGCCGTCGTCTTCGACCACTGGAAGCAGAGGCTCCTGCTCGTTGCGCACGTTCCGGCTGGAGGCTACGACGAAGGCGTCGAGGCTCTGCATGAACTCGCGGAGCGCATCGACTCGGCGGTGCTTCCGGCCTTGGAGCCGATGGCGGATACCGCCGCTGTCGGCGGCGGCACGACCAACATGGATGACTCGCGCTACCGCGAGATAGTCGCCGAGTTCAAAGAGCACATCCTTGCCGGGGACATCTTCCAGGCGGTGCCCTCTCGCCGGGTGAGCTTCCCGGCCCCCGAAGGCGGCTTCCCGATCTACAGACGGCTGCGGGTCAGCAACCCAGCGCCGTATATGTTCTACGTGCGGATGCTGGGGATGGAACTTGCCGGTTCCTCTCCCGAACCCCTGGTTCGCGTGGAGGGCCGCAGGGTCACGACTCGCCCGATCGCGGGCACGCGGCCAAGAGGTGCTTCCGAGGCAGCCGACCGCCTCCTGGAACACGAACTGCTCGCCGATCCGAAGGAGCGGGCCGAACACGCGATGCTGGTCGACCTGGCCCGCAACGACCTCGGTCGAGTCTGCGTTCCCGGAACGGTCGAACCCACCGAACTTATGGAGGTCGAGCGGTTCACCAAGGTGATGCACATCGTCAGCACAGTGGAAGGAGAACTCGCCGAGGAGCACGACGCTCTCGACGCGCTGGCGGTCACGTTCCCTGCCGGGACGGTGACGGGCGCCCCCAAGCACCGCGCCATGGAGTTGATCGCCGGGGCTGAGCCGGACGCCCGGGGACCCTACGCCGGAGCGGTGGGGTACCTGACCTTCGCCGGCGACCTGGACTTCTGCATCACCATCCGCACCGCGGTGGTGACGTCGGGGCAGGCGCATGTACAGACGGGTGCCGGGGTCGTGGCCGATTCCGACCCCGAGACCGAACTTCGAGAGACGAAGGCGAAGGCCGCCGCACTCATCCCCGCCGTCTCCCCCGCTAGTCTCGACGCCGAGGAGGACCTTCCATGATCCTGGTCGTCGATCACTACGACTCGTTCACCTACAACCTGGTGCAACTGATCGAGAGTCTCGGGCGGCGAACCGAGGTCGTGAAGAGCGACGCCTCGACGGCAGAGGCCCTGGTCGCGAAGGCGCCTGAAGCCGTTCTGCTGTCCCCCGGTCCGGGCCGTCCCGAGGATGCCGGTGTCTTCACCGAACTGCTCGCTCTACTGCCCGGCGAGATACCGGTCCTTGGTGTGTGCCTCGGGCATCAGGCCATCGGCGTCGCCTGCGGTGGCAGCGTGGATCGCGCCACACCCGTGCACGGCAAGTCTTCGCTGATCCATCACGAAGGGGCCGGCATCCTGGCGGGAGTCTCGAACCCCTTCGAGGCCGGCCGCTACCACTCATTGGTAGTGACGCGCGACGACCTTCCCGCCGAGTTGGAACTTACAGCCTGGACCGAAGACGGACTGGTGATGGCCGCCCAGCACCGAGAGCTCCCTCGGTTCGGCGTGCAGTTCCACCCGGAGAGCATCCTCACGCCCGAGGGTCCGAAGATCATCGAGAACTTCCTGGCTCTGACGAGCTAGGGCGCCGGGCAGACGGGTCCGTATGCGAAGGCGCCGGAGTCGGCGCTCACCTTGCAGCCGGACTCGTCCACGGCAACGAACCTCGAGGCCGGGATGGTCTTGAGCTGATCCAAGAGTCCATCGGTCCAGGCCGGGTCCTGCGTTCCCTGGAAGTACCAGTTCGAACCGTTGTCGGCGACGATCATCCCGTAGTGCTTCATCGCTTCGATGATGACCTTCGCGTCTGCCGAGAATCCAGTGTCATCGAAGGAAGCCCGGAGCCGGAAACGAGCGCCCATCGGCGGACAACTCGCATCGGAGGTCCCGGCCTTGTGGCGAGCCGGCCAGATGTACTTGTCGTAGGTGCAGTCGACGGTGAAGCGGATCGCGTGCTCGATCGCGCCGGCCTGAACCTCGTCGAATCGCACCAACCCCGGCAGGATCGGCAGGCCCGCCGCGTCCCCGCTCGTCCACCCCGCCGGCCTGAGCGCGTTGGAGCCCAGGTCGAAGACGGCGCCACTGCCGGCCTTCGGGCTGCCGTGATTCCAGTTCGCGGCGTAGAGCTCGTAAAGGACGCAATCGTCGGCGTCGACTATCAACGCGTGCCGGTCCGAACCGCCCTCGATCTGAGTATCGGCGTCGAAGGGGTAAGGGCCTGGGTCGCTCTCATCGGCGTAGAGGAAGTCGACGCCGACCTTCGAGTGACTTCCGGCGACGACATCGAAGGGCAGGCCGTAAGGAGTTCCCCCGAAGTCCGGGTGCAGCAACGTGGTTCCCGCGCCGGCCGAGCGCTTCCACGCCCTGCTCTTGGGGTGAACGGGCAGGTTCGAAACGTCCATGTTCCAGACGTTGTCGGCCGGAAGGACCGAGCACGAGGTGCCAGGGACAGTCGCCGCGATCGCGCTCACAGGCGACTGAGCGACGCCCAGGACCAAGGCCAAGGCGAATGCGGCGAGTCCCCTCATGCGGTGAGTATCGGCACCCGGCGCGTGAGAAGTGAAGCCTCAGTCCGAGCCCGCGGCCGCTTTCTCGGCTGCGACCTTGCGCGCCTCTACGAGCAGCGCGTCGACGAGTTCGGCCTCGGGAACCTTCGCCACGACTTCACCCTTGACGATGATGAACCCAAGTCCCGCGCCGCTGGCGATGCCGACGTCGGCCTCGCGCGCTTCTCCGGGGCCGTTCACGACGCAACCCATCACCGCGACGCGGATCGGCGCGGAGAACTTCTCGGCCTCGATGGCTTCCTGAACCTTCTTGGTCAGTTCCAGGACATTGACCTCCGCCCGCCCGCAGGAGGGGCACGCAACGAGGTCCAGCCCTCGCCTGCGTAGCCCGAGCGACTGCAGGATCGACGTGCCGACCTTGACCTCTTCCACAGGGTCGTCGGTCAGTGAGACGCGGATCGTGTCGCCGATGCCCTCGGCCAGCAGCGTGCCGATGCCGACGGCGCTCTTGACGGCCCCCAGCGGGAGCGGACCGGCCTCGGTCACGCCCAAGTGCAGCGGGTAGTCGCACTTCTCGGCGAGCTGACGGTAGGCCTCGATCATGACGAGCGGGTTCGAGTGCTTGACGCTGATCTTGATGTCGAAGAAGTCCTCGTCCTCCAGCAGGCGGGCCTCGTAGAGCGCGCTCTCGACGAGTGCATCCGGGGTCGGCGAGCCGTACTTGGCGAGCAGCTCCTTCTCCAAGGAACCGGCGTTGACGCCGATGCGGATCGGCACGCCACGGGCTTTGGCCTCGCGCGCGATCAGGCGGACCTTGTCGTCGTACTTGATGTTGCCGGGGTTGAGCCGAAGCCCCTGGATGCCGGCCTCGAGCGCGGCGATCGCGTACTTCCACTGGAAGTGGATGTCGGCGACGACCGGCACGGTGGACTTGGCTGCGATGGCGACCAACGCCTCTGCGTCCTCCCAGTGCGGAACCGCGACGCGCACGATGTCGACCCCGGCCGCTACGAGCGAGGCGATCTGCTGAAGCGTGGCGTTGATGTCGGCGGTCTTGGTCGTCGTCATCGACTGGATGCTGATCGGCGCGTCGCCGCCGATCAGGACTCCGCCGAGCGAGAGCTGCCGGGTCTTCCTGCGCTGTATGTCCATCTACTCCCCGAGCACGTGGAACATGATCTGTCGGTCCTTCGGCTCGTCCATCTCGAACAGGATCAGACGCTGCCAGCGGCCGAAGGCCGGCTCGCCGGCCACGACCGGGATCGCCTGCGATGTCGCCGATAGCAGCATCGACTTCACGTGCGAGTGCCCGTTCGCGCGCTCGTGCGACTCCGCCAGGTTCTGGGTTCGCCTCTCCATGTCGTCGTGGGCGTAGTAGTGGTCCTCGTCTGGAACCAGTTCGCGCATGCGCGTGCGGAAGTCCTGCATCGCGCCGTCCTCCCACTCGTTGATGAGCAGGGCGGCGGTCGTGTGCGCGCAGAAAGCGATGGCCGCGCCGTCGGTGACCCCCGAGTCCTTGATGGCGCGCTCCAGTTCTTCGGTGAGGTCGATGAACGCGTATCTCTCCGGGGCCGCTACCTCTCTGGTCGTGGTGCTCGACTTCACGGATCCCTCCTAGTGGCCGCGGGAGCAGCCGGTAGCTCGAACGAGAAAACGCTTCCCTGGCCCAGGCGACTTTCAGCTTCGATGTGGCCGCCGTGCGCCTCGACGACCGAGCGCGCTATGGCCAGGCCGATGCCGGTCCCGCCGTCCTCGCGTGAGCGCGCGGAGTCGACGCGGTAGAAACGTTCGAAGAGCCGGGGCAGGTGCTCCGGCGCGATCCCGACACCGGTGTCGGCTACGCGGACCTCCACGCTTCCATTGTGCCGGGAGGCCGAGACTCTCACCTCTCCACCGGCCGGAGTGAATCGGACGGCGTTGTCCACCAGATTGAACAGAACCTGATGGATGCGCTCACGGTCTGCCATGGCGGCCGGCAGATCCTCGGGTATCTCGGCCTCCACCTGAACGCCCCTATCTCTGCGGGCAACCTCGATCTCGGAGAGGACCTGAGCCACGAGTGGGCCGAGCTCGATGCGTTCGGGCTCGAGCGGAACGTCTCCCGACTCGAGACGGGAGAGGTCTAGCAGCTGATCGACGAGCCTGCCGAGCCGCTCGGACTGGGTGAGCATGACCTGGATCGTCTCCGGATCGGGCTTCTCGACCCCATCGAGGAGGTTCTCCAGGTGCGCCCGGATCGCGGTTATGGGTGTCTTCAACTCGTGAGAGACGTTCGCGACCAGGTCTCGGCGAAGGCGTTCGACGCCCTCGAGTTCGGCGCTCATCTTGTTGAAGGCGTCGGCGAGGCGACCCACCTCATCGCGAGAGCGCGTATATACCCGGGCCGAGTAGTCGCCGGTCTCCATGTTCTTGGCCGCCTCGGCCATGTCTCGCAGCGGTTGGGTCATCCCGCGTGCGAGGAAGCGCGCCATCACGAGTGCGACCGCCGCAGAGACGAGCCCGGCCAGCGCCAGCTGCCACCAGACACTCTGCAGGAACCCAAGTGTGGCCGAGATCCTTCCGAGGAACCCACGCGAAGGTGAGCGGCCTAGCACCGAGATCGTCCCGCCGTCCGGCGCCGGTATCACTGCGTAGGCGTTGGCGCCGATCACCCCCCAGTGTGGAACCCCGTCCGTGTAGACCGGTGGGGTCACGCCGAGATCCCTACCCTCGATCGTCACCGTCCCCTCGGCCGAGCGCCTCACGATCATCCATCCCTCGGGAACCTTGTCCGTGTGTCCGAGCGCCACCTGGCGGGCGGCGGCCAGGACATCGACGGCCTCCGAGTCGCGGGGCGAGTTCCTGAGTGCGAACCCGATCAGCACGTAGGAAAGCATCAGGGTCATCGCGATGGCGACGACGATGGTTGAACCGAGCTTGGCTCGGATGGTGGGGAGGCGCTCGAGCGGTCGCGTGCCCACTAACTCACTCCTGGAAGGCGTAGCCCACGCCGTGGACCGTCCGGATGAAGCGGGGTTCGACCCCGTCTTCGCCGAGCTTGCGGCGGATACGGGCGACGTGCGAATCGACGACGCGACCACCGGCGTAATCGCGATAGCCCCAGACCCTATCCATCAACTGATCGCGGCTCAAGACGACACCGGGATCACGAGCAAGGGATAACAGGATCTCGAACTCCAGTGGCGTAAGCGCGATCTCTGCGCCGTCGACCGTTACGCGGCGGCGGTTGGGATCCAGCTCAAGACCGTTACGGCCGAGCGGACCGTCGTCGGTTCGCTCGCGCATACGCTCCATCCTGCGGAGGATCGCCTTCACGCGCGCGGCCAGTTCGCGAAGGCTGAAGGGTTTCGTCAGGTAGTCGTCGGCCCCCACCGCGAAGCCCGCAACCTTGTCGGCCTCCTCGGTCTTGGCCGTGAGCATCAGGACCGGGGTCCATGCCGTCCTCTGGATCTCCTTGCAGACCTCGAGCCCGTCCATCCCCGGAAGCATCAGGTCGAGAACGACCAGATCGGGCTGAGACTCGCGATGCATCTCTATCGCCTGAGGCCCGTCGTGAGCGACGAGGACGCGGTAGCCCTCGCTCTCCAATCGGGCGCGAACGGCTTCGGCGATCGCTTCTTCGTCATCTACTACGAGAACCGTCAGGTCGGACACGTGCTTCATCGTAGCCGCGGTGTGTGTCGTGCTTGACCGGGCCATGTTGAGAAAGTGTGACGACGCTTGCAGCGCAGCGCGTTCGCGTGCCTAGGGCCCCGGCAAAGGCTTTGTGAAGTCCAAGAAGATGTTCGACCCGACGAATATCAGTAGGAACGCCATGACGGCGACCGAGATCGGGATGACTCTGCGCATATCCACGGCTCTGCCCCGGACCTTCTCTATCAGCAGGATCAGAAGGTGGCTGCCGTCCAGCGGTGGAAGGGGCACGAGATTGAGCAGGCCTATGAAGACCGTGACGAACGCCAAGACCCAGATGATGTCCACGGCGCCTCCCGAAGCGCCGAGAGCGCCGACCTGCTGGCCTATCCCGATGAAGCTCGCCGGATCGGTCGGCTGGCGAGGAGCGTCGCTGGAGAGCAGATGCCATACCCGTCCTATCCCGTGAGGACCGAATACCTGCCCCATCTGATAGACGGACTCGGTGGCTGCGGTGCCCACGTAGCTCACGCCTGAAACCAGCGCGCCGACCGGCCCGGGTTTCTGGATGTCGACCAGCTCGATCTCGATGCCGATCCGCGGGATGGTCTCCTCTCCCACCTTCGCGAGCTCGGGGGTGATCTGCAGGTCGAGCACTCGGCCCTCGCGCGAGATCTTGAAAGTCACCGGCTCGCCTATGTGCAGCTTCATATAAGCGGCCAGTTCATCATCGTTGGGGCGCTCCAGAGTTCCGATCTGGATGATCCGATCGCCTGGCTCAAGGTCGGCAGCGGCCGCCGGCGAGGTGTGCCCGTTGATCCGAGCGGCGACCTGCGTTACCCCGACTATGCCCGTCCTCGGATCGCCCGCCAAGGCGAACCACACGCTGAACAGAACGGCCCCTATGACGAAGTGGATACCCGGCCCTGCCAGGATCACCAGCGCTCGCTGCCACCGAGGCTTGGAACCATAGGCCCTCGGAAGGTCTTCGGGAACGACCTCCTCGTAGGGGTTCATGCCGGCGATCTTCACGTACCCACCGAGCGGCAGGGCCTTCACGCCGTACTCGATCTCGCCTCGGCGGAACGACCAGAGTTTCGGTCCGAAGCCGACGAAGTACTCCTCGATCTTGAACCCGAACTTCTTGGCAACCAGGAAGTGCCCGGCCTCGTGCAGCATGATCACGAGCAAGATCCCGAGTGCGAACGCGACTATCGAGAGCGTGTAACCCATCCGCTGAGGCCTAGACGGCCTCGACTATCTCCGCGGCGCGGTGGCGCGCCCACGCGTCGGCGCGCTCGATGGTGACGACCGAGACCATGGATGCGGGCTCGTGCTCGTCGACGACCGCTTGGGTCACGTCGACGATCTTGGTCAGCGGGATCTTGCCCTCCAGGAACGACATGACCGCGACCTCGTTGGCGGCGTTCATGACGGCCGGGAAGGTGAGCCCGAGTCCGCCGACGCGGTAGGCCAGGTCTATCGCCGGGAAAGCCTCTCGGTCGACCGGCTCGAAGTTGAGGGACTTCTCGGTCAGTGGGACGGAGTCGACACCGGTCGGCAGGCGCTCGGGCCAGCCGAGCGCGAGCTGGATGGGAAGGCGCATGTCGGGGACTGCCATCTCGGCGCGCATGCTTCCGTCGCGGAACTCGGCGATCGCGTGAACCAGACCCTCCGGGTGGATCACCACGTGGATCTGGGAGTACTCCAGGTCGAAGAGGTAGTGAGCCTCGATGACCTCAAGACCTTTGTTCATCAGCGTCGCCGAATCGATCGTGATCTTCGGACCCATCGTCCAGACCGGGTGTGCGAGCGCTTCTTTGACTGAGGCTTTCTGAAGCTCCGTCCGGGTCCAGCCGCGGAACGGGCCACCCGAGCCGGTGAGGATGACTCGCTTCAGGTCGTCGCGGCGCTCTCCCCGAAGGGCCTGAGCAAGGGCGGCGTGCTCTGAGTCGACGGGGATGAGCCTTTCGGGTTCTCCCTTGATCAGATCCATGACGAGCTCGCCGCCGACGACGAGCGACTCCTTGTTGGCAAGGGCCAGGGTCTTCCC
Organism: Actinomycetes bacterium; assembly: GCA_031423155.1. Lineage (GTDB taxonomy): Bacteria > Actinomycetota > UBA4738 > UBA4738 > HRBIN12 > JANPEZ01. The sequence goes on along the minus strand of JANPEZ010000090.1, from coordinate 8,997 downwards.
GCTCTGAAGGGCCGCCAGCGTGGGGCCAAGGCCCATCGATCCGACCAGAGCGTTCACGATCAGGTCGCACTCGGCCTCACGAGCCATCGTCTCGGCGGCATCGGGCCCGTCGATGATCTCGACGCCCTTGATGCCACCCAGCTTCGCCCTGACCTCCAGGGCCGTCTCCTCGTCGGCTATGGCGACCAGAGGGGGCAGGAACTCTCGGATCTGCCCGACGAGCAGCTCCTGGTTCGTGGCGGCCGAAAGGCCCACGACCTTGAACCTGTCGCCGTTGCGACGCACGACGTCCAGGGCCTGGGTTCCGATGGAGCCCGTCGAGCCGAGGATGGTGAGTGCCTTCATCCCACCAGGGTAACCCGTCCTGGCAAGGAACAGGCTTAGCCGAATATGACCCGGAAGAGCAGGAAGCTCGCAGGGGCCACGAACAGCAGGGAATCGATCCTGTCCAGGAGCCCTCCGTGGCCCGGAAGGATGTTCCCCATGTCCTTGATCCCGACGTCTCGCTTGATGAGCGATTCGGCCAGGTCGCCGAACGTAGCCATCGCGCTCACGACGAGGGCCAGAACGAAAGCTTCCGTCCTTCTGTTCTCGAACGCCCCGACGAACGAGGGGACGAAGGCCATCGAGATGACGACAGTGAGAAGCGTCGCTCCCAAGGCGCCCTCCCAAGACTTCTTGGGGCTCGTCGCCGCCGCGAGCGAGCGCTGCAGGAATGACCCGCCCCAGACCGCGCCGATCAGGAACGCCCCCGTGTCGTAGATGAACGTAAGGGCGATGACCGTCACGACCAACGCCTTGCCGTCGCCCCCGATGGACAAGGTCACCAGCAGATAGCCGGCGAGCAACGGTATGTAGGCCATGTTCAAGATGGTGAGTCCGATGTTCTGGGACAGGTTCTTGCGATGCGCCGCGGGGACCGCCAGGAACCAAAGGAACGTCGCCAAGGCGCCGAGGGCGAACATCGCCAGCATCGCGCTTTCGCCCTCGTAATACGCGCCGGCCATGATTAGCCCACCCGTAACGAGACCGACGAGGGTCGCCGGTTGGTGATGATGCTTCTGCATGACCGTGAAGAGTTCGAACTGCGCTCCCAGCACTATCACGGCACCCACGAGCGCGAAGGCACCCTTGCCGGCCATCAGCGCCCCCAGCGCCACGCCCGCAAGGACCAGGCCCGTCATGAACGCGGCCGGCATGTCGCGCTCACCGGTGTTCGGACCCCGCCGGTCAATGTCGGCGCCGACCTCCATCGAAGTGGGTTCCTGCCAGGAGGGACCACCGAGCCCCTCGCCTCCCACCCTGACGGTACGCAGCGAGCCCGTGTCTTCCAGGTCGGAGAGGATGTCATCCTCGATCTCGCCCGAGTCGCGATCGCCGCCGAGATCGGCCATGAGGTCATCGGATGGCTCGGTCGGATAGAACGCTTCGGCGATGGTCTCGCTCTCGACACCGGACTCGAAGGAGAAGGTCTCGGTCGGGAGCGGCTCGGGCTCGCTGTCGCCTGCGCCAACCTCGATCGAAGAAGCGAAGTGAGCCGCGGCGGCCTCGACGTCTTCTTCCGTCGGCTCGGTCTCTTCTTCCAGAGAGGGCGCCTCTACGGCCGGCCACCCCTCGTCTTCCTCGCCTATCGCCGACTCCGTTGGAGCTGGCGCGGCCCAGTCGTCCTCGTCTTCCTCATCGTCTTCTGCGGTGAACAGGTCAGCCTGTGCAGAGTCATCCGTCGGCTCGGCCGGGGAGGTGAAGTCGGGACCGTCCGAGGCCATGGACTCGAGCGTGCTGGTGTCGTACCAGTCCTCGTCCTCGTCCGGGACCGAAACGACCGGTTCTGAAACCTGAGGCGGTTCGGGCCGGGCCTCGCTGGCATGAACGGCCACATGCTCCTCGTGAGAGGCCGCAGCCGGAGCGGGTTCGGACTCGCCGGGCTCGGGCCAATCCACGTCCTGGATGGGTGCGAAGAACTTGTCGAGATCCTCGAAGAGGTCGTCGCCGTCCCGCTTGTCTTCAGCCACTAGACCTCCAAGAGCTCTTGTTCCTTGTGGCGCTGGATCTCATCGACCTCGGCCACGAACCGATCCGTCAGCTTCTGCAACTCCTTCTCGGAACGCTTGAGGTCATCTTCCGAGATGGCGTGGTCCTTCTCAAGCTTCTCCAGCTCATCCTTGTGGTGCCTGCGGACGTTCCTTACGGCCACGCGACCCTCCTCCGCCCGTTGGTGTACCACCTTCACGAGCTCTTTGCGTCGCTCCTCCGTGAGAGGCGGGAAGGCCAAGCGTATGACGTTCCCGTCGTTGGAGGGAGTTATCCCCAGGTCACTGGCCAAGATCGCCTTCTCGATGGACCCGATCGCGCCCTTGTCGAAAGGCTGGATCATCAGAAGCCGGGGCTCGGGAACCGAGAATCCGGCCAGCTGGTTCAGCGGTACCGGCGTGCCGTAGTACTCGACCGTCACCCGGTTCAGCGCAGAGGGCGTAGCGCGCCCGGTGCGAACCCCCGACAGCTCCTCCTTGAGGTGGGCCACGGCTTTCGCCATCTTGTCGGTCGCATCGGCAAGGCTCGCGTCGACCGTCATCGAGACCCTCCGTGGACGAGCGTACCGATGTGTTCGCCGATCACGACCCTGCGGATATTGCCCTCTTCGCGAAGGTCGAAGACAACGATGGGCAGCCCGTTATCCATGCAGAGCGAGACGGCCGTCGAGTCCATGACCTGGTAGCGCTCGCGGAGCATGTCGCCGTACTCGAGCGACTCGAATCGGCTCGCGGTCGGATCGATATTGGGATCGGCGGTGTACACACCGTCGACCTTGGTTCCCTTGAGCAACGCATCGGCGCCGATCTCAAGGGCCCGTTGAGCCGCCGCGGTGTCGGTCGAGAAGTAGGGAACGCCCAGCCCCGCCGCGAATATGACAACGCGGCCCTTCTCCAAGTGCCGCTGAGCGCGCAGCGGGATGTAGGGCTCGGCTATCTGCGCCATCTGGATCGCGGTCTGGACCCTGGTCACGACGCCGATCTTCTCCAGCGCGTCTTGCAGCGCGAGGGCGTTCATGACGGTCGGCAGCATGCCCATATAGTCTGCGCGGGCCCGCTCGATCTCGGGAGCCTGTCGTCCGCGGAAGATGTTGCCGCCGCCGACCACGACCGCCGTCTGAGTTCCCAGACCTACGACCTCGGCGAGTTGGCGCGCGACGAGTCCGGTCGCGGCGGTACTTATCCCGTAGCCGGTGTCGGCCGGCGCGAAGGCATCGCCGGAAAGCTTCAGCAGGACCCGGTGGTAGAAGGGCGCTGCCTGGCTGTCTGTCATCCGGTCTTCCTCACTCGGCTTCCTCGCCAAGCTTGTATCGGACGAAGCGCCGGACGGCAACCTTCTCCCCTACGCGGGCGCTCGTCTCGTCCAGGAGCTGCTGGATCGTCTTGGAGTCGTCCTTCACGAACGGCTGGTCGAGCAGGACGTGATCCTTCATGAAAGCCTCGAGCTTGCCCTCGACGATCTTGACTATCACGTTCTCGGGCTTGCCGGACTCCTTGGCCTGAGCCTCGAAGATCTTGCGCTCGACCTCCAGCGTCGAGGTCGGCACCTCGTCGCGCGTGACGAAACTCGGCGCCGCCGGGCTCGCGATGTGAAGAGCCAGATCCTTGACCAGCGCCTTGAACTCGTCCGTGTTGGCTACGAAGTCCGTCTCGCAGTTGACCTCCAGCAGGACTCCGACCGTGTTGTTGAAGTGGATGTAGCTGTCGATCAGCCCCTGGTTCGCGGAGCGGCCGGCGCGTTTGGCCGCGGACGCGAGACCCTTCTCGCGCAGGATCTCGCTCGCGCGGGTCATGTCGCCGTCGGCCTCGATCAGGGCGCGCTTGCAGTCCATCATGCCGGCACCGCTGGCTTCGCGGAGCTGCTTGACCTGCCCTGCGGTTACCTCGCTCATGCAGGCCCTTCTTCTGCGCTGGCTTCGGCCATCACGGGCTCGGGCAGCTCAGCTTCGGGGGCAGGCTCGGCCGGAGCAGCGATCGGCTCGGGAGCGGGCGCGTCCGTGGGAGCGGGGTCGGGCTCGAAGACCATCGGGGCGGCGGGGGCCTGCTCGGCCTCCACAGGTTCGCTCGAACCTATTGCGCGGGAGATGATCTCGTCCTTGGCCATTCCGCGACCCTCGGCGAGGGCGTCGGCGATCACCCTGGTCACGAGGTTGACGGCGCGGATCGCGTCGTCGTTGCCGGGGATCACGTAGTCGACCTCGTCCGGATCACAGTTCGTGTCGACGATCGCGATAACGGGGATACCGAGCTTGCGAGCTTCGCTCACGGCGATGTGTTCCTTCTTCGTGTCGACCACGAAGACGGCGTCGGGAAGTCGCTCGAGATCCTGGATGCCACCGAGGTTGCGCTCGAGCTTCTCGGCCTCGCGGCGCAGCCGGATCGCTTCCTTCTTGGGCAGGTAGCCCATCGCACCGGAGCGCTCCATCTCGCGCAGCTCGCGCATGCGCAGCAACCGCTTGGAGATGGTGGTGAAGTTCGTGAGCATGCCACCCAACCAGCGGTTGTTGATGTAGGGCATGCCGACACGCGTGGCGTGCTCGGCGAGGGTCTCCTGAGCCTGCTTCTTCGTGCCGATGAAAAGGATGATCCCGCCGCGACGTCCGAGGGCGAGCGCGAACTCGTGGGCTTCCTCGACCCCGGTAAGGGATTTCTCAAGGTCGATGATGTAGATGCCGGAACGCTCCCCGTACAGGAAGCGAGACATCTTCGGGTTCCACCGGCGCGTCTGGTGGCCGAAGTGCACGCCTGCCTCGAGGAGCTCCCGCCTGGTGACTACAGGCATGGGTGCTCTTCTCCTTGCTCGGTTGATCTCCTCCGCTCGGTTCTACCCGCGTCCGGCCCCGCGAGGGGACCCCGGGCGCGATCCCCGAGCGTGTGTGCTCGGCGCCCTAGGACGCCGGCGTGGGCAGTCTAGCAGCGAGGATGCTCGCGGGCCCGGGCGATTACCGGCCCCGCTTGCGTGCCGGCGGCGGCGGAGCGCGCTCGGCCGTGGGAGCCTCGGCCTCCACGGACATCCACCTGAAGGCGAACGCGGCGATGTATCCGACCTGAAGGAAGGCGACGCCCAGGATGAAGATCCATCCCGTGTAGGGAGGGTTCACGCCCAGCAGAGACACCGACCACCGAGGCGCGCTGCCGCCGACCAGGATCGCTACGACGGGGATGACGTACATCGTGGCCATCCCGAGGTTGCCCATCCCCGCCACGCGGGCCGTCCTCCATCCTCGCTTCAGACAATCGGGCATGCTCAACCCTTGGCGAACAGCTATCACGGGTGCGAACACGAACAGATAGACACCGACGACCAAGGAGGCTATGAAAGCCAGGATCCCGATCCCAGGCCCAAGGAGCGGAGCGAGGAAGCCCGAGACGGTGACGAGTGCAAGCCCGAGGATGTGAACCGACAGGACGACGTGGACCCGGCGCAGACCTCGAACCACCCCTACCCAAGTGGCCACGCCGCTTTCGAGCGCCTCGACGACCAGTCCGATGATGACCGACAGGATCAGGGATCGAACCAGCAGGAACGGCACGATGGCCAGCACGGACAGGGCGTTTCGGGGCGCGCCGGCCAATTCGGAGGAAAGCTGGACGTCGATGATGCCGGTGCCGAGTGGAGGTAGTACCAATCCGCTCGCCAGCCGGGCTATCGGGCCCTGGAAGCCCAGTGCGAGCAGCATCATCCACATCGCGAACACCGACCCGAACGCCACCAGCAGGATCAGCGGCGATGCGGCCACCGTTACCAGTCCTCGTCCGATCGAGTTCCATGCTTTGGGCATGGCCGTGCCCGTGCGAGGTCGGGGCTCCAGGATCGCGCTCAGGAACCCCTTGCCCTTCTTCGGCCCCATCCCGGACTCGGGCACCTCAGCGGCGGGCCGGGGGGCCCGATAGCCACTGCCGCCGCTTCGGCCCTTCTTCTTCTTGTCGGTCATCCCTCTTCCTCATCCTCGATGAAGTCGTCCTCGGTCTCGAAGGCCGGGGGCCCGATACGGGCCAGCAAGGTTCGGCCCAGGAGTGTCAGCACGAGGGTCAGTCCCACGAGCGCGATGAGGAAGCCCGAAAGGAGCCGGGCCACGTCCAGCGTCGTGGGTGAGGGGACATCCAGAAGCGCGCCTTCGGGGTCCGCGGCGAAGGCGATCAATCCGGCGTTCTTGCCGCCCCTTACGGCGATCACGGATCGGTCGGCCACAGCCATCGGCCCCAAGAGTCCGCCCACCGGAGCACCCCGGTAGGCCAGCCGGCCCGTCTCAACGTCGATGGCGGAGAGCTGGCCGGACACGCTGGTCACGAGGAGATTCGGTCCCGCAAGGACCGGAACTCCGCGCCCCAGGCTCAGGTTCAGGGCGAAGTCCCACACTTGATCTCCGGAATCGGCGTCCAGCCGGAACGCGTGTCCGCTCTGAGCGTCGACCATGAAGACGCCGCCTGAGGCAACAACCGGCGATGAGGTCGGCAGGAAGACCCCGCCGAGCCGATCGCTCCAGAGCTGCTTTCCGGTCGCCAGCTCGAGGGCGATGGCCTCTCCGTCTATGACTCCGAAGTAGACACGCGAGTCGCCTATCGCCGGGGAAGTGGTTGGGTAGCCCCTGTTCTCGACGGTGTAGGTCCAAGCCGCTTCGCCGGTGAACGTGTCGATCGCGACCACCGCCGATGTGGGCTGATCCGCGGCCGTCGACGCGTCAGGGTCGATCCTGGCCTGAGCAGCCACCACGACGAAACCTTCGCCCGCCGCGAGCGCGGACGTGAGCGTTCCGGGAGCGGCGTACGGTTCGGACCAGAGCGCCTCGCCTGTCTCCAGCGAGATCGCGTAAACGTTGCCGAGGTTGTCGCCGACGAAGATGGAACTTCCGTCGATGGTCACGCCGGTCCTGCTGACCTCCATGAGATCGAACGGCCGGTCCCAGATGGGCTCTCTCGTCGCCAGGTCCACCGCAACCACCCTGGGCTGCTGCTCGCCGGTGAAAACCGGTTCGGCGGTCGAGGGCGTGGGCGTGGTCGGCTCGGGTTGAGGGGTCCCCGCTGCGCTCGCCCTGGCCGCGGCGTCCGACACGGGCTGAGGGTCATCCCCGAATCCCTCCGTGTAGACCAGGATCTGCCGGCCGCCGGGGTCGGTAGCTACGGCCGCCGGGACCGAAGGCCCGAACTTGCGGTCGATCATCCAGACCTGCGTTCCTGTCGCAACGTCCACCCCGTAAACGGCCCTCGGACCCACCGTCACGGCGACGTCCCCGGCCAGTATCGGAGCGGACAAGCCGAGTTCCATCTCGGCCGCGACCTTGAACGATGACGGCCAGGCCTGAAGGAACGGCGGGAGGGGCCCGTGGTCGGTCGCGCCAGACCGGGCGGAGTCCCCCTGGAACTGTTGCCAGCTGGTCTCGTGGCCCGAGGCGGGCGCAGCTATCGACAGCCATAGGGCGGCAGCGATCACCAGGCGCGCGAGGAGGCCCCGCGCGCGGGATCGGCGAGCAACTTCGTGGTGGGCGACTGGGAGCAAGACGGCACATCCTAATCGGCGCGGCTCCCAAGCGGCCCGCGGCTACACAGGCGCCAACCTGATCAGATCGACGACACTGCCGGGGGCGAGATAATCCAGCGGATCGACGTATCCCCCCGAGAGCTTGACCGCGAAGTGGAGATGCTGGATCGCCGAACCCGGATGCCCCTGCCCCGAAAGGCCTATCGGTTGCCCGGCCGAAACCGTGTCGTTCTTGCGCACCGAGAGCGCCGAGACCCACGAGTAGGTGGAAGCCAATCCTCCGCCGTGCTGGATCGTGATGAAGAGCTGTCCGCCGACCTTGCCCGCGAAGCTGACGGTCCCGTCGGCGGCCGCGAGAACCGGCGTTCCGGAAGCCGCCGCGATATCGATGCCCCGATGCCCAGACCCATACGGCGAGTCGGGAGGATCGAAACCTCGGATCACCGCGCCGCTGACCGGCCAGGACCAGGTGCCGGCAGCTCGCGCCGGCGCGGCGATCAGCAGATGCATGAGAGCGAAGACCACGAGCAACCTGCGCATGCGGCGAGGCTAGCGACTCGGGGAAGCGACCGCAGTGACCGGGGTCACTCTCGGGGAGGATCTATTCGACTTCTGTCAGCTGACCTCTGAGGCCGCCGACCGCCTTCGTGTGGATCTGGCAGACACGCGACTCGGTGACGCCCAGGATCTCGCCGATCTCGGCAAGCGTGAGGCCCTCGAAGTAGTAGAGGGTCACGACGATCTTCTCGCGCTCGGAGAGAGCGTTGATCGCAGCGGCCAGCAGACTGCGCGTCTCCTGGCTCTCGACTCCGGAGGTCGGGTCGAAGTTCTTGTCCGCGAGCGTGTCCAGCAGCGAGACCTGTTCGCCTCGGTCTGCGCCGACCGAGACCATCTCGTCCAGAGCCAGAACGGACACGAACGAGATCTGCGAGACGACGTCGTGCAGCTCGCGGACGGAAACGCCCAACCGCTCGGCCATCTCCTTCTCCGTCGGCTGGCGCTTGAGCATCGCCTCCAGGTCCGAGTGGGCTTTCTCCAGCTCTCGGGCCTTGAAGCGGACGCTGCGCGGGACCCAGTCCATCGCGCGCAGCTCGTCGATGATCGCGCCCTTGATCCGAGGGATCGCGTATGTCTCGAACTTGTTGCCACGACCCGGTTCGAACTTTCCGAGGGCATCTATCAACCCGAACATGCCGTAAGACACGAGATCGGCTTGGTCGACGCTGGCGGGAAGGCCGGTAGCGACACGAGACGCCACGTACTTCACGAGTGGGGCATAGTGCAAGATGAGCTTGTCGCGAGCGGCGGCCGAAGCCTGACCCTTCCATGCGTCCCACAGCTTGCCGAGTTCGTCGTCGACCTGCGCTGGGATGGTGGCGGTTGCGGTACCGGAGCCTCCCGCTACCGGTTTCGTCGCTGTCTTCGTTGCGGTCTTCGTTGCGGTCTTGGAACCCTTCGAGGGCTTCGAGATGACAGCGGGCTTTACAG
>JANPEZ010000089.1:0-4864 GCA_031423155.1 Actinomycetes bacterium | reverse complement strand
GGGTTCGACGTGCGATTCCAGACGGGCGACGACCAGCGTCTGTTCGATGAGGCGGCGGAGCCTCTCGCTCTGGCGATCGGCCGCCTCCAGGAACGATCGACGCTGTGTCTCCTCCAGTTCCGGAGAGAGCTGGAGAAGGGTCTTTATGTAGCCCTGGATGGAGGTAAGCGGGGTACGCAGTTCGTGTGAGACGACCGCGACGAAATCATCATTCATGCGGTTCAGCTCGGTCATGTGTTCCAGGGAGCCCTTCAACTCGCCGACCAGCCTGGTGTTCTCCAATGCCAGCTTCGTCCCCCAATAGACGGCGACGGCCGGAGCAGCGACGAGTGGCACCAGCCACAGACTCCGATCGGAAACCACGAGGACGACCGGTCCCAGCGCCAACAGGACGGGCGAGGTGAAGGAGTCGAACCGCAGATCGCGCCAGACGTACGCCAGAACCGGTTCATCCTGAGCGAGCGCCAGCGCGATACTCGTCAGCACAGTGTTGACGGCGACGAAGACGACGCCCGCCAGCGCGATAACGCCGAGATCGGATGTCGTTACACGCCCATCGCCTCCGAGGTTCCGGTACACCCAGCCGGCGGCGCCAACCGACAGCGAGTACTGGCCGAGATTGAAGGCGACCTTCCAGAGCTGCTTGCGATGCAAGACGTCGGACACGAGCGAGGCGACGGCCTGAGTCAAGACGGCCACCCCCGTACCGGATCCGATCAACAGCGCGAACGTGAACGTTGCCGACATCGTGATCTCGTCCACCTGCCCGTTGCTTCTCGGGATCGAGATCGGGAACAGCTCCCCGGCGAGCAGGAAGCCCGCGCATAGCCAGAAGACGGCCGGGGCGTTCCCTATGTCGCTGAAGCCGCCCGTGGAGGCGAGCCACGCGAGTAAGACGCAACCCGAGACCGTCACCGAAGCCAAGTAGATCTGCAGGAAGCGCCGCCGGGTCACCGAGCCATCTTCGATGAGGGCGACCGGGATGAAAAGCTCCTAGAAAGAAGAAACCCCGGGGCTCTGCCCGGGGTTCGTTCGGTATCGGTATGGAGTTAACGCCACTTACGGCCGGCGCCGAGCACCATGACGAGCGAGGCGAGGGTGGAGAGAGCGTAAGCGCTCCTCAAGACGAGCTTCTTCATCCCTTTCACTCCCATCTGTCAGCGCGACGGCAACAACGTCACGACGCTAGCACACACATCCGGGCGGGCACACCCGACCGGAGGCATATATAGCCACTCCACCGAGGGGACGGGCAATAAGGATGGCGTCGTAGTGCAAAGGTCGTAGTCGAAGGACGCAACAGGGCCTTTCCAGCCCCTACGGCTGCCGAGGTTCAGGCACGTATCGCCGGGGTAGGCTCATCTCGCCCATCATGTTGATGCTCATCGCCGTTGCTCTGGCCGCAGTGACTCTTCCCCTCGCGGGAGGGCGGCTGCGCGAGCTTGCCTCTCTCAGGCTCCGCGGGTCATGGATGCTTGGGGTCTCGCTCGTGACGCAGGTGATCGTCCTGACGGTGATCCCCGGACCCAAGACCTGGTGGAGGCTCGGGGCGTACCTCGCCTCCTACGGGCTGGCCTTGATGTTCCTGTTGAAGAACCGATCGCTGCACGGTTTCAAGGTCCTTGCCCTGGGCGCCGCCCTCAACCTTCTGGTGATAGGAGCCAATGCCGGCGTGATGCCGGCGTCTGCCGAGGCTGTAGATCGGGCGGGCCTGGCGCCGACAGACAGCGGGACCTTCGAGAACTCGGCCGTGCTCGATCACCCGAGGCTCGCGTTCCTGGGCGACGTGATGGCCGTCCCGGAAGGCTGGCCCCTGGCGAACGTGTTCAGCATCGGAGACCTGCTCCTTGGCTTCGGCGTCTTCCTGGCTGTTCACGGCGGAGCTGACTCTCGACTCACTCGCCGTCGCCCGGCCTAGAGGGTCCGCTCCAAGAAGCTTCGGACGCTGGCAAGGTACAGCTCCGGTTCCTCGACGAAGGTCATGTGCCCGCTGCCTTCCAGGACGTGCAGCTCCGCGCGCGGCACGCCCGCCGCGATCGCCTCGGCCGCCTCCGGAGGACATATCCGGTCGTGGCGACCTGCGAGAACGAGCACGGGCGACTGAACCTCACCGAGCCGCTGTTCCAGCTCGATCCCTCCGTAGGTGGCTCCGGCGAAATGCCGAAGCACGTCCGGTGAATACGCCCCTTGAGACTCCCGCACGTAGTTGTCGATGCGAGGATCGAGCGGGTCCGAGAACGCGAACGGCATCTGATCGACCATCAACTCGTTGAACTCCTCTTGGGTTTCGACGGTGAGTTCCTTCTGCCAGGAAGCGATGACTCGGTTTTTGATCTCGGCCGGCTCGAACTCCTGCAGGTGCCGATCGACATCGAGCAGGAACCTGGCCGAGGGGATGCCGCTCGAGACGATGGTCGCGGCCGCCATCCCCGGATAGTCGACGGCATTCTGCAGAGCGACGAAAGCTCCATAGGAGTGGCCTAGCACCGCGTATCTCTTCAACCCCATCGCTCGCGCAAGCATGATCACGTCCTGCGCCATCCGCTCGAGCGTCCAGGTAGACGGTGGGGTTGGGTCCGAGAGCCCCTGGCTCCTCTGGTCGATCAGGATCAGTCGGAAATCTTCGCCCAGCGGGTCCAGATGATGGGCGAACTCGTGATGGTCCAGTCCCGGACCGCCGTGCAGGACGATGACCGGGCTTCCGGAACCTCGTTCGACGACCCAAAGACGCGTGTCGTCTATGGCGACGTACTCGCCCGGACAGGTCACGGGCCCGGGGCGCCCCAGGTGTCGCGGCCGATGATCCGGAAGCCGGAGTCGTGAACCTTGTAGGTGCGGTTGACCGAGATGAGTAGCGCCGTGAGCGTTTCAACGATGCGAGCCATCGACAGATCGCCGCAGTCGATCCAGCGAAGGTTGGGGATGTCCTGGATGAGGGCGCCCGCGATCGCCTTGGCTTCCGCATCCGAGCCGCAGACCAGGACATCGGAGTCGATGGGGGTATCCAGATCCCGAAGAGCCCCGGCCGCGATCGTGTGGAACCCGGCCACGACGCGCACACCGCTCGCCAGCAGGGCCTTCGCCTGCTCCGCGGCGGACCCGTGCCAGGGCCGCACGACCTGCCAGGCCCGACCCCCCACCGCAGTCGCGAGGGGGCTGGTGGCATCGATGACGACCTTTCCGGGCGCGACGGAAGGTTTGATGGCGCGGTAGATATCTGCTTGACCGGCGAAAGGAACGGTGACGAAGATCACCTCCGCGTCGGCGGCGGCCTCCTCGTTGGTGGTTCCGACGACGGTGGCGTCGGCCCCCAGGACCTCGAGAGCGCCGGCGGCGGACGTCGCCCCCTTCTCGGCCGAGCGAGACCCGATCACGACACGGTGGCCGGCTCGTCCGAGGCGGAGCGCCAGGCCGAAGCCCTCTTCTCCCGTCCCACCGATGATCGCGACGTCCATCACGGCCAGCCTAACCGACTGCGGCGGAGCGGGTCCGGCTACCCTTGCTCGATGCCGCAGTGGCTCTCCGACAGCATAGAGATGGCCGTCGGTCTCGGGTGTGTGATGGCTGCCGTCGGTGCGAAGCGCGCGGGTATGCGGCTGCTGGCCGCGGCGCTGGCACTGGCAGGGGCCGCCGCGATCGCTCACGCGGTGCTATCGATCGCGACCTAGCGGGAGGGGCGGTGCTCGCCGAAGACCGCCCGCAGGACGTCGGAGACCTCGCCGAGGGTGGCCCGGGCACGCAGGGCCTCCTTCATCGGGGGAAGCAGGTTCTCCGATCCACGGGCGACCTCCTCCACCTCCGCCAGGGCGGCATCGACGGCCTGCTGATCCCGGCTGGCCCGCAGAGCCTTCGTGCGCTCGATCTGCTTGGCAACCTCCTCCTCCGAGATCGTCTGCAGCCGCACGGGCTTGTCGAGTGGGTCCTCGAACCTGTTCACGCCGACGATCACGCGATCACCGCTTTCGATCGCACGCTGGATGCGGAAGGCGGCATCGTGAATCTCGTCCTGGATGTACCCGGCCTCGATCGCGGCGACCGATCCTCCCATGCCGTCTATCTTGGCGAGGTAGTCGTTAGCGCGCGACTCGATCTCGTCGGTGAGCGATTCGACGAAGTAGGAGCCGCCCAGAGGGTCAGCGCTCGAAGCAACTCCCGTCTCGTATCCGATGATCTGCTGCGTCCGAAGTGCGATCTTGGCCGAGGCCTCGGTGGGAAGGGCCAGGGCCTCGTCGAACGAGTTGGTGTGGAGCGATTGAGTTCCACCGAGGACCGCCGACATGGCCTCGAGAGCGGTTCGCACGATGTTGTTCTCGGGTTGCTGGGCCGTGAGGGTCGCGCCACCGGTCTGCGTGTGGAAGCGGAGCATCGCGCTGCGAGGATCCTTCGCGCCGAAGCGCTCGGTCATGATCTTGGACCACATCCGCCGCGCGGCCCTGAATTTCGCGACCTCCTCGAAGAAGTTCATGTGGCAGGCGAAGAAGAAGGAGAGTCGTGGCGCGAAATCATCGACGGCGAGACCGGCGTCGAGAGCGGCCTGCACGTACGCGATGCCGTCGGCCAGGGTGAACGCGACCTCCTGGACGGCGGTGGCCCCCGCTTCTCGCATGTGATAACCGCTGATCGAGATCGTGTTCCACTTGGGGATGCGCTCGCCGCAGTAGGCGAACAGATCCGTGATGATCCGCATGGAGGGCCTCGGCGGGTAGATGTAGGTTCCGCGTGCGGCGTACTCCTTGAGGATGTCGTTCTGAACCGTTCCGCCGATACGGTCGGCGGGAACGCCTTGCTCCTCGGCGACCAGTTCGTAAAGCAGCAGCAGGATCGCCGCGGTCGCGTTGATCGTCATCGATGTCGTTACCTGATC
>JANPEZ010000088.1:0-6696 GCA_031423155.1 Actinomycetes bacterium | reverse complement strand
AGTCCGGCCTCGATGACCGACCACCTGGACGAGTCGATCATTATCGGAACCTTCGCGATCTCGGGCTCGGTAGCGATCAGGTTGAGGAACGTGGTCATCGCCCTCTCGCCGTCGATCAGGTCCGCGTCCATGTTGACGTCGATCACATTGGCGCCGGCGCGCACCTGCTCGGCGGCGACCTCGACCGCGGCCTGGAAGTCTCCGGACTCGATCAGTCCGCGGAACTTCTTGGAACCGGTGATGTTCGTCCGCTCTCCGACCATGACGAATCCGGTCTCGGGGGTGATCCGGAACGGCTCCAATCCGCTCCAGGTGGTCAGCCGGTCCTCGAAGCGAGGGATCTCGCGCGGCGTGGACTCGCGCACGCTATCGGCGATCATCCTGATGTGCTCGGGGGTGGTTCCGCAGCAGCCACCGACGACGTTCACGAGGCCGGCCTGCGCGAACTCGGCCAGCAGGCCGCTCGTCACGTCTGGCGTCTCGTCGTAGCCGCCGAAGGCGTTCGGCAGGCCCGCGTTCGGATAGCAGGCGACCGGAACCGGCGCGACGCGGGCAAGCCCCTCGACGTGAGGACGGATCTCGGTCGCGCCGAGCGAGCAGTTCACGCCGACGATCGCGGGTTCGGCATGCTCGATCGAGGTCCAGAACGCCTCGATCGTCTGACCCGACAGGGTCCGACCGCTGCGATCCACGATGGTCACCGATATCCACCGGGGGAGTTCGGGCGCCACGTCCAGGGCGGCCGCCACGGCGGCCTTTGCGTTCAGGGTGTCGAAGATGGTCTCGATCAGCAGGATGTCGACCCCGCCGTCGCGAAGGCCACGGATCTGCTCGGCGTAGGCCTCGTAGACCTGATCGAAGCTGACGGTGCGGAACGCCGCGTCCTCAACCTTGGGCGACATCGAAAGGGTGACGTTGAGCGGGCCGACGGAGCCGGCCACCAACCCCGAGTACTGCAGCGCGGCCTCTTTGGCCAGACGAGCTCCCGCGACGTTCATGTCGTAGACGGCGTCCTGGAGGCCGTAGTCGCCCTGGCCGATGCTCGTGGCGGTGAACGTGTTCGTCGAAGTGATGTCGGCCCCGGCCTCGAAGTAGGCCCGGTGGATCTCCGAGACGATCGCCGGCTGGGTCAGGTTCAGTAGGTCGGGGTCGCCCTTGACGTCCCGAGGATGATCCGCGAATCGCTCGCCCCGGAACTCCTCCTCCGTGAGGCCCCGGCCCTGCAGCAGCACGCCCCAGGCACCGTCGAGCACCACGATGCGCTCGGCCAGGAGCCGGTCGAGGCTGGAGCGGGCGTCGATGGCGGTGTCAACCATGGCTTCCATCCTATGGACCGTCTCTGCGTGCGACCAGCGGTGTTCGCACCCTGGGCCGTGCTCGGGTAGGCTCCCGCGTATGCCACAGAGCCTGCCGGAGATGCTGCTGCTCGGTCGTCGCGGGCCCCAGAGGGGCCGCCTTCCTGAGCAGCCCCCCAAGCGGACCAAACGTCGCAGTGCCGTCGCGCTCTCTGGTGTCCCGCTTTTCTCGGGCCTTTCGAAGAAGCACCTGAATCACCTCGCGAGTTCGGCCGACGAGGTCTCCTTCGCTCGTGGGGAGTCGATCGTTCGCGAGGGGGAGCTGGGCGAGACGCTCTTCGTCATCCTCGAAGGCCAGGTCAAGGTCGTGATGAAGGGCAAGAAGATCGCCCGGCTCCTTCCGGGGAGCTTCTTCGGGGAGCTGTCGGCTTTGGACGGAGGCCCGAGGATAGCCTCGGTGGTGGCCGAGACGCCGGTCAAGGCGCTGCGGGTCTTCCACCGGACCATGATGGAGCTGCTCGCTTCCGAGCCGGCCCTGACGATCAAGATGCTCGAGGACATCGCCCGGCGCATCCGCGGCCTCGAGCCTCCGCTCAACGGCTGAGACTCAGCTGGGAAGTAGCGCCTCCAGCTCCTCGAGAGATGCCTCGTCCAGTTCGATATCGCCGGCCAGCGCATTCATGCTCGTGTGGTCGGCTTTGCGGCTGCCGGCTATCGCGCAGGTGACTCCGGGCTGGGCGATATTCCAGGCGAGCGCAAGACCGGCAAGCGAGATCTCGAGGCGCTCGGCAAGGGGTCGCATCGCCTCGACCACCACCAGGTTCCGCTCGAGGTTGCCGGGGCCGAAGTAGTCCGCGCCCTCGGATGTTCCCCTCCAGTCGCCTTCTTCGAAGGTGGTTCCGGCGCTCACGGTCCCGGTGAGCAGCCCCGCGCCGAGGGGCGAGTAACTCAGTACGCCGATGCCCATAAGCCCGCACCAGCGGATCAGTTCACGATCGGAGAGGACGATCATCGAGAACTCCTGCTGCAGGGAGTCGACGTGCCGGATCATCTGGCAGCGCTCGATGAGCTCTCGGTCGAAGTTCGAGACCCCTATCCATCGGACCTTGCCGGCGTCCTGAAGTTCGCACATCGTGCCCCACGTGTCCTCGACGGGTACGCCCGACTCATCGGGCCAGTGGAGTTGGTAGAGGTCGATGTGGTCGATGCCGAGCCGGCCGAGGGAGCCGTCGCATGCTCGACGAACCTGTTCTGGTCGAAAGCCCGAACCCTCGTCCGAAGGAGCGACCTTCGTGGCTATCGTGACCTCGTGACGCCGGCCGGCTACCGCCCGGCCGACGATGCCCTCGGAGACTCCGTCACCGTAGACCTCGGCCGTGTCTATCCAATCGATGCCGGCGTCCAGGCCCGCTCGGATGGCGGCTATCACCGAGTCCTCGGAATCGTTGGGACCCCAGTCGTCCCCGCCGGCCTCCCAGGCTCCATAGCCGATCACGGACATCTCGGGCCCCGATGACCCCAGCTTCCTGGTTCGCATCCAGCTGCACCTTTCGATTTCGGCTGTAGCTCCGGCTCGCCGAGGTTACGCTAGACGACAAGTGCGTTTGCCGTCTCAGCCCGCAGGGAGATAAGCGTCCGGCGCCGGCCGGCCCAGATCATGGCCAAGACCGTCCAAGAGAAGGAACGCGTAGTCATCCGGTTCGCCGGTGACTCAGGCGACGGTATGCAGCTGACCGGCGACCGCTTCACCAGCGCGACCGCGGTTATCGGCAACGACCTGGCGACCCTGCCGGACTTCCCGGCCGAGATCCGTGCACCGGCAGGCACGGTTCACGGGGTATCGGCCTTCCAGATCCAGTTCGCTTCGACCGACATCACGACGCCAGGCGATCGCGCCGATGTGCTCGTAGCCATGAATCCCGCGGCTCTCAAGGCCGACCTGAACAAGGTCGAGAAGGGCGGCGTCGTCATCCTGAACGAGGACGCCTTCACCCAGCGGAACATCGAGAAGGCGGGCTACGCGACCGACCCTTCCGCCGACGGAACCCTGGAGGGTTATCAGGTCTACAAGGTCCCGATGACCTCGATCACGGTGCGAGCGACCGAAGACTCGGGTCTTGGAAAGAAGGAGGCAGAGCGGGCCAAGAACATGTTCGCCCTCGGCCTGGTCACCTGGATGTACGGTCGCCCGACCGAGACGACTCTGAACTGGCTCGAGCGCAAGTTCGGCAGCAAGCACGACATCTACGAGGCCAACGTCGCCGCTTTCAAGGCCGGTTACAACTTCGGCGAGACGACCGAGCTGTTCGCGCAGTCCTACGTCGTGAAGGCCGCGCCGGCCGAACCAGGGACCTATCGGAACATCGCCGGCGCCACCGCCCTTGCCTGGGGATTGGTGGCCGCGAGCGAGCTGAGCGGGATCCCGCTGTTCTACGCGAGCTATCCGATCACGCCCGCGTCCGAACTTCTTCACGAGCTCTCCCGGCACAAGAACTTCGGGGTCATCACGCTGCAGGCCGAAGACGAGATCGCCGCCGCGAACGCGGCGCTCGGAGCTTCCTTCGCCGGCAACCTAGGGGTCACTGGTACGAGCGGCCCCGGCATGGACCTGAAGGCCGAGACGCTTGGCCTGGCGGTCATGACCGAGTTGCCGATGGTGATAGTCGATGTTCAACGTGGGGGACCATCGACGGGACTTCCGACCAAGACCGAGCAGGGCGATCTGCTGCTCGCCATGTTCGGCCGTCACGGCGAATCGCCGATGCCGATAGTGGCGGCATCGTCTCCCTCGGACTGCTTCCACGCCGCGATCGAGGCGGCCCGCATAGCGATCACCTATAGGACGCCCGTGATCTTGCTCTCGGACACGTTCCTGTCCAACTCTTCCGAGCCCTGGTTGATCCCCGATGTGGAGGCTCTGCCACGGATCGATCCGGCGTTCGCGAGTGCGCCTGCCGAGGGCGAGACGTTCCTGCCGTACTCCCGTGACGCCAAACTCGCTCGCCCTTGGGCGCTGCCGGGAACCCCGGGGCTGGTGCACCGGGTAGGAGGCCTGGAGACCGAGGCAGACACGGGTGACATCAGCTACGAGCCCGAGAACCACGAGTTCATGACCCACCTGCGTTCGCAGAAGGTCGCTGGGATAGCCGACGACATCCCGCCGTTGGAGGTGGATGACCCCGGGCATGACGCAGCACTACTGGTGCTCGGGTGGGGTTCGTCTCTGGGAACGATCAAAGCCGCTGTCAGGCGAGTGCGAGCGTCGGGTCGAAAGGTCGCGTCCTGTCATCTGCGCCATCTCAACCCCTTCCCCGCCAACACGGGCGAAGTCGTTACGTCCTATCCGAAGGTCTTGATACCGGAGATGAACATGGGGCAGCTGTCCCTGCTCATCCGGGCGAAGTACCTCGTAGATGCGCGTAGCTTCTCCAAGGTCCAGGGGATACCGATCTTCGCCGAAGACCTGGAGGCAGAGATCATGAGGGTGCTCGATGAGTGAGGTACCGGTCCTGAACAAGAAGGACTTCACCTCCGATCAGGAGGTTCGCTGGTGCCCCGGGTGCGGCGACTACGCGATCTTGTCGGCGGTCCAGGGTTTCATGCCCGAGCTCGGCATCGAGCCTCACAAGACGGTCTTCGTGAGCGGCATCGGCTGCAGCGGCCGGTTCACCTACTACATGGACACCTACGGTGTGCACGGTATCCACGGGCGCGCACCGGCGATCGCGACCGGAATCGCAACCGCGAATCCGGATCTGTCCGTCTGGGTCGTGACTGGAGACGGAGATGGGCTGTCGATCGGTGGCAACCACCTCATCCACGCGTTGCGGCGCAACGTGAACCTGAAGATCTTGATGTTCAACAACCAGATCTACGGCCTGACCAAGGGCCAGTACTCACCGACGAGCGAGGAGGGAAAGGTCACCAAGTCGACCCCGTTCGGCTCGGTCGATCACCCTTTCAACCCGATCGCGGTGGCGCTGGGCGCCGAGGCGACCTTCGTGGCAAGGACTATCGACAACGACCGTCAACACCTGACCGAGGTGCTGCGGCAGGCGGCGGCTCACCAGGGCACCTCGTTCGTCGAGATCTACCAGAACTGCAACGTCTTCAACGACGGGGCTTTCGACCTGCTTCGCGAGAAGCCGAGCGGTGCCCACAACCAGATCCGTCTGGTCGATGGCGAGCCGATCATCTTCGATGAGGGGAACCGCTGTGTGGCCGTGGGCGACAACGGCCGGCTCGTGATAGCCGACGTCGCAGATACGCCGGAGGAGAAGATCGTGGTTCACGATGTTCACGGTCGGCCTTCACTGGCCTTCGCCCTAGCGCACCTGTCGCACGGACCGCAGGAACCCACCTGCATCGGTGTCTTCCGCGAGTTCGAGCGCTCCGTATACGGGGAGGCTACGCGGCTGCAACTGGAAAGAGCTACCGAGAGGCTCGGCAAGGGCGATCTATCCAAGCTCTTGCACTCGGGGGACACCTGGACGGTGGGGTAGGGGCTCAGCCCGCCTCGGGTGGGCGGAATCTGGCCAGAGCTTCGGTGCTCGACCGTTCCACCTCCTGAAGTTCGCCGACAACGCCCGGTAGGGTCTCCATCAGACGGTCAAGATCCGCTTGGGTCGTCTCTGGCGTCAGTCCTATGCGGAAGGCGTGTGGTTCGCCTGCATGGATCTGTTCGAGAACGGGCGATGGGTCGCTGGGGTGCCCGCTGCACAGAGAGCCCGAGCCCAGGCGTATCCCCCGGTCATCGAGGGCCATCATCAAGGTCGTCGCGTCGAGGCCCTCGACGGAGAAGCAGATCAGGTGCGGGGTCCGGTGTGTCGGGTGGCCGTGGACGATCGCGCGCGGTACTTCGGCGGCTATGCGCTCGCGCAGTGTCGCCGTCAGGGCCCACTGTCGCTCGGCCTGATCGGCCATCGCGGCCACCGACGCGTCGAGGGCGGCCGCCATCGAGATGATGCCCGGGGTGTTCTCCATGCCGGAGCGGCGCTTCCGCTCCCGGTCATCGCCACAGGGATACGCGGTCACGCCGACCCCGCGGCGGACGTAGAGGGCGCCGACGCCAGGAGGTCCCCCGAACTTGTGGGCCGAGAGAGAGAGCAGGTCTACGCCGAGCGCCTCCGTGTCGACCGGCAGTCGTCCGACGGTTTGGCAGGCGTCGGCATGGAAGCGGACGCCGGCTTCGCGGGCCAGACGCGCGGCCTCGCCGATCGGCTGCATCGTCCCCAGCTCGTGGTTGGCGTGCTGCACGCTCGCCAGAAGGGTTCCAGGCTTGCGGACCTCTGCCGCGAAGGAGTCGAGGTCAACCCTGCCGTAGGTGTCGACCGGGACGATCACGACCTCGAAGCCGTCCGACTCCAGGACATTGCAGACCCCGCCGACCGCCGGGTGCTCG
>JANPEZ010000087.1:0-3613 GCA_031423155.1 Actinomycetes bacterium | reverse complement strand
CTTTGGTCCGGCGTCACGTCGAGCACCAGGACTTCGGCGGTAGCTTCAGCCTCAAGGTCGTACTCCCTGTCCTCGTGCCGGGCTCGGGATACGAAGGGCTCGAGATCAAAGACGGCGCCACAGCCAGCATCGAGCTCGAACGGTTGTGAACGGTGACCAGGACCCGCGCGAATCCGGTGAATAGCGCGGGCGCCCCCTGGTTTTGTTCACCGCTTCGGTCGGCGGGGAACCTGTCGTAGCAGCACCTGTGGGAGCGGTGGAAATCCGCAGTTTGGATTTCCACGGCTTGCACAGGTCCGGCGCGCGCGCGTTTTCGCGAGCGGCATCGAACCAGGCCCAGCTTCGGTAGCCTGTCGGGCCGTCGAAGATGAAGGCCCGGGGTCTGACCACCCCGGGCCCTCTGGGTCGCCGCGGCAAGAGCGTCGGCATCAACCCCGACCCCTTTATGCCGCGACTCGAGCCCGCCGTCCAGTCCTTCGGCGGCCGGGGTCGCGGTGGCGGTCGACGAGAGCGCCCGGCTGTACAACTGCGCGCGCTGTCGGGTGCAGATCCGGATCTGCCTCCGGTGCGATCGCGGAAACGTGTACTGCGGGGATGCATGCGCACGCGCACGGCGGCGCGAGAGCCTGCGGCGTGCGGGGGGTCGCTACCAGCGAACCCCGCGCGGGGCTCGGCGGCACGCGGCCCGGCAGCGGGCCTGGCGTGAGCGTCGACGAGAGAAAGTGACGCATCAGGGATTCCCGTCGGGGCCTTGGCCTGCCAGGGTGATCTCCGCGGGCGAAACGAGTACGCCCGTTTTTTCAGGACAGGAGATGCTCGATGGCAGCGTGGAAGATCACCCTGCAGGTGCTTCCCCGGGAGACGGTCCGACTCTTGGTGACCGATTCCGAGGGGAACGACCTGCTCAAGGCTCAGCTCTCGGATCCCCACCATCCTCGGGCGATGCTGACCGCTCTCGAGGGGCTCGCGCTGTGGTGCGGCGAGCCGCTGGATGTTGTGATCTGTGCGGACGTCCCTGTGGACTCTTCGATCGGTTTGGGGGCGTTCAGCGATCTCGACGACGGCTGGCCCGAGGAGAGCGCCCTCGTCCATTTCGTGTTTCGCGAGACGTGGCGTCGTGGCCGAAGACTCCAGGGCGTCGGTGACTTCTGCCGTCTGAGGCGCCTGTCATGATCTCGGCCGAGCTCGAGGCCGCGATCCTGCGGCTGTACCACGCGGAGAAGTGGCGGATCGGGACGATCGCGGCGCAACTTAGCGTCCACCACACGACGGTCCGGCGTGTCCTCGCCCAGGCGCAGATCCCGGCGGGACGCCAGTCCATCAGACCGTCGATCGCCGATCCCTATCTCTCGTTCATCGTCGCGACGCTCGAGAAGTACCCGAGGCTCCGGGCAAGCCGTCTTTACGAGATGGTCCGTCAGCGCGGCTATCCGGGGAGGCCGGACCACTTCCGTTCGATCGTGGCGCGCTTTCGCCCGCGGCCTCCCGCCGAGGCATACCTGCGACTGCGCAGTCTGCCGGGCGAACAGGCCCAGGTGGATTGGGGGCATTTCGGCAAGCTCAACGTGGGCCGCGCGGTGCGTCCGTTGATGGGCTTCGTGCTGGTGCTGAGCTGGTCCCGGCAGATCTTCCTGCGCTTCTACCCGGGTGCGGCCATGCCGTATTTCCTCCGGGGGCACGTGGACGCCTTCTCGTTCCTGGAGGCCGTACCCAGAGTCCTGCTGTACGACAACCTGAAGAGCGCCGTCCTCGAACGGGTCGGCGATGCGATCCACTTCCACCCGACCCTGCTCGAGCTCGCCGCGCACTATCGCTACGCGCCGCGGCCGGTCGCTGTGGCCCGGGGCAACGAGAAGGGCCGCGTGGAGCGAGCGATCCGCTACATCCGCGATAGCTTCTTCGCCGCGCGCGCCTGGACGGACCTCGACGACCTCAACGCCCAGGCCCTCGACTGGTGTTGCGGGATCGCGGCCGACCGGCCATGTCCCGAAGACACCGGGCGGACGGTCCGCGAGGCCTTCGCGGCCGAGAAGCAGTACTTGCTCGCACTTCCCCACGAGCCGTTTCCCACCGAAGAGCGCGTCGAGGTCCACGTCGGCAAGAGCCCCTACGTCCGTTTCGATCTCAACGACTACTCGGTACCCCACACGCACGTCCGCCGGACCCTCGTGGTCCTGGCGAGCATGGACACCGTGCGAGTGATCGAGGGCAACGACGTGATCGCGGCGCACGCAAGGAGCTGGGATCGCGGCCGGCAGATCGAGGATCCCGCCCACATCCAGGAGCTCGTCGAGCACAAGCGCGAGGCCCGGCAGCATCGCGGCATGGACCGTCTGCACCATGCCGCGCCCAGCTCTCAGACGCTCTTTCTGGAGATCGCCCAACGCGGAGGTAACCTCGGTAGCGTCACCTCCGGCCTCCTGCGCCTGCTCGACCTGCACGGCGCAGCGGCGGTGGAAGATGCCATCGCCGAGGCGCTCAACCATGGCGCGCCGCACCTCGCCGGCGTCCGCCATCTCCTGGATCACAAACGTCACGAGCGCGGGCTTGCGCCTCCCGTCCTGGTCCGCCTGCCCGACGACGCCCGCATCCGCGACATCGTCGTCCGACCCCATTCCCTCCGCGATTACGAAGCGCTCCAGGAGGACACTCATGCCCCCAACGCAGAAGAGCCCGACGAATCCCAGTCTTGACGCCCTGCGCGAACGGCTTCGGCAGCTCGGCCTGCACGGCCTGGTCGCCCACGGCGACGACCTGCTCGGCGAAGACTGGTTGCCCCGCATCGTCGAGATCGAGGAGGCCGACCGACAGCGTCGCAGTCTCGAGCGACGCCTGAACAACGCCCGCCTTAGGACCTTCAAGCCCATGGCGGATTTCGATTGGAGCTGGCCCAAGAAGCTCGACCGGGAACTCGTCGAGGATCTCTTCTCCTTCGGATTCGTCCAGGAAGCCGCCAACATCGTCCTGCTGGGCCCCAACGGTGTGGGCAAGACGATGATCGCCAAAAACCTCGCCCATCAGGCGATCCTGCGCGGGCACACCGCGCGCTTCACCACGGCCAGCGACATGCTCCATGACCTCGCCGCCCAGGACTCCGACCTGTCTCTCGCAAGGCGCCTCCGCCGATACTGCACCTCGACCATCCTCATCGTGGACGAGGTCGGGTACTTGTCCTACGACACACGTTACGCTGACCTCCTCTTCGAGGTCATCAGCCGTCGGTACCAACAACGATCGATCGTCCTCACGACCAACAAGCCCTTCGGCGAATGGAGCGAGGTCTTCCCCAACGCCGCGTGCGTGGTCGCTCTCGTGGACCGACTGCTCCACCGCGCCGAGATCGTGACCATCGCCGGAGACAGCTACCGATTCAAAGAGGCCAAGGAACGGGCCGCAGCAAACGCGAAGAAACGCGCCTCACGGCAGGCAAACCGCAAAAATGGTTGACCGCGACCGAACCCCATAGAGGACTTCACCGGAATTACGCGGTTCTACAACCCCGCCAACACCTATGCGTCGATCGAGGCTTCTTTTCATTCCTGCGGTTGTGATGGTTGCAGTCGGTATCGCGGCGGCGTCCGATCCGGTTCCGGTTCCCCTATTCACCGGAGAG
>JANPEZ010000086.1:0-15158 GCA_031423155.1 Actinomycetes bacterium | reverse complement strand
CGGGTCCTCACGACGGCTCAGCGCGTCGAGCTGTGTTCCAGGGTGCTCGACATCATGACTTTCGAGCATCTGAAGGTCGAGTGGCAGCCCTCGGTCGTCTCTAACATCTTGGAGCTGTACGACCAGGCGCAGAACCACCTGGTTACGCCCGCGCAGATCGTCGAGCACAACGTGGCTCGGCTGGAGGCTCTGTCCTCGTTCCGCTCGGATCGCGCGTACAAGGCCGCGATGGATCGCATCGAACTCGCCAAGGCCGGAGCCGTATTCGAAGGACTGAAGCGCGAACTCGGGGTGATCGACTTCGGCGATCAGATCGGCCTGGCGCTGCAGGTCGTCGAGGAACATCCGCAGGTCAGCCAGGAGTACCGCGCCCGCTTCGAGGCGGTCCTGCTCGACGAGTACCAGGACACGAACGTCGCGCAGGCTCGCCTGATGCACGCCGTGTTCGGCGAGGGTCATCCGGTGACGGCGGTCGGCGACCCCGATCAGAACATCTACGCCTGGCGGGGGGCTTCCCTCTACAACCTGCTCGATTTTCCGAAGACCTTCCGGCGCGCCGACGGCTCGGAGTCTCCGAAGCTGCCGCTGTACACGAACTTCCGCTCGGGCGCGCAGATCCTTGCGGCGGCCGACATGTTGATCTCGCCGCTACCGGCGGCTCAGCGTCCGGACCCGGACAAGAAGCTGGTGCCTCACGCGCCGAACGGCGATGGCACCGTCAAGGTCACCGGACATCCCGACGAGATGCTGGAGGCCAGGTGGATCGCCTCAGAGGCGGTTCGCTTGCACGAAGAGGGTGCGAAGTGGTCCGAGATCGCGGTGCTGTGCCGGACCAGCCGGCTCTTCTTCCTGTTGCAGACGGCCTTCGGCGACGAAGGGGTGCCGGTCGAGATCCTCGGGCTCGCAGGGCTTCTCAAGCTTCCGGCCGTGGTCGAGGTTCTGGCGTACGCCCGCGCCGTCATGGATCCCCTTGCCTCGGTCGAGCTGGCGCGCATCCTGTTGGGTCCGCGCTACCGCGTCGGTTTCAAAGACCTGGCTCTGGTCGCGGCACTGGCGAAGAAGGAGTCGATCCGCCTGCGCAGCGAAGACGAGGAGGAAGGAGAGGCCACTCCTTATCTATTCGCCGAGGCCCTGGAGCGGCTCGACGAGGTCGAGGGTCTGTCCGAAGAGGGTCGCGCGCGGCTGGTCGAGTGTCGCGATGAACTGCGCGCGTTGCGTATCCAGGCGCGCCGACCCGTCGGCGAGTTCTGCTCAGAGATCATCCGGCGCATCGGCATCCTGACCGAACTGGACGCCGATCCGGATCAGGCGGCGGCCTCCGCGACCAAACGAAATCTATCCGCCTTCCTGGACGCCGTTCACTCCTTCGAACCCGTGCAGGGCGAGCTGACCTTGCGCAGCTTCCTGTCTTACGTCGACACGGTCATGGGTCTGGACAAGGACGATTGGTCGCCGGTGCAGCCTTCCGATGAGGACTCGGTCAAGGTCATGACGATCCACGTCGCGAAGGGCCTGGAGTTCGATCACGTCTTCGTCCCCGGCATGGCCAAGGGTTTGCTGCCGAACCCTCGCATCCAGCAGAACCCGGCGGAGCGCGGCAAGTCCCTGGACTTCGACCTGCGCGGCGACTCGTCGATACTGCCCGCGTTCGACGGCGTTCTCTCCCATTTCAAGGATGAACTCAAGGCTCAGGAGATCATCGAGGAGCGCCGCACCGCCTACGTCGCGCTCACGCGGGCGAGGCGCGACCTGTTCGTCTCCAGCGCCTTCTGGTACGGCGATAACTTCAAGGCGAAGGGTCCGAGCGAGTTCTTCGAAGAGCTAGCGACATGGGGCGAAGAGACCGGCTCGGCCGAGGTCGACCGCGGTCCCGAGCCCGATGAGGACGAGAACCCCTTGATCGCGATCCGCCAGAGCCTGGTTCGAGAGTGGCCCGGGCCCGCTCTGCGCCCCGAGAGCGACGAGCTGTTCGCGCAGGGCTGGCGCGCGGGTGCGATCGCCGCTTCGACCCTCGGTGTGGTTCAGGCCGGGCTCGCGGACGCCCTGAACGATGACGAGCGGCGCGCGTTCGAGGCCGCTGCCTCCGAGAGGCGTTCCCTGGCAACACACCTGCGCGACCGTGCCGGAGCCGAGAGCCAAGTGGTGGACATCACGGCACCGGCCACCGTCAGCGTCGGCGGCGTGATCGACTACGCCCGCTGTCCCAAGCGTTTCTACTGGACCAGCGTTCGTCCTCTGCCTCGCTTCAGCGGCCCCGCCGCGCGCATCGGCACAGAGGTCCACCGCTGGATCGAGAAACGGGCCAGCGGGCAGGCGACGTTGATCGAACTCGAAGAGTCCCCCGACCTGACCAGCGAGGAACTCTCAGGCCAGCCGGGCAAGGTCGAGCGCCTGCGACAGTCGTTCCTTTCGAGCCGGTTCGCCGAGCGCATCCCACTGTTCGCCGAGCGCCCGTTCCTGCTCTCCCTGGAGGGTTTCATCATCGGTGGGCGGATCGATGCGATCTACGGCGAACCCGACGGGCCGTGGGAGGTGGTCGACTGGAAGACCGGCCGCAAACCCTCTGCGGACGATCCCCTCGCCGGGTTGCAGCTCGATCTCTACGGACTCGCGGCGGTCGAGATCTGGCACAAAGACCCGGCCGACCTGACGCTCACCTATCTGTACCTGGCGAGCGAGGACGGCGAGGTCTCGCATCCGATGTCCGACCCGGCAGAGGTCCGCGAGAAGGTATCGAGCGCGCTGCGTGCGATCGGAGCAGGCGAGTACGATCCGACGCCGGGAAAGCACTGCCGCTACTGCGACTTCCGTCCGTTCTGCGATGCCGGCA
Source organism: Actinomycetes bacterium (assembly GCA_031423155.1). Classification (GTDB taxonomy): domain Bacteria; phylum Actinomycetota; class UBA4738; order UBA4738; family HRBIN12; genus JANPEZ01. The sequence goes on along the minus strand of JANPEZ010000086.1, from coordinate 12,328 downwards.
AGAACTGGCTCTCGGCAAGTGGCCACAAGACTTAGCCGGTGTCGGATTTCAGGCGGGCGACGGATTCCTCGAACGTCCGGTAGCCGGCGGCCGGGTCGTATCCACCCTCGGTGACTCCGGGTACGAGCCTTCCCGAAAGACCGGTCTCGGCGGGCGCTCTCACCTGTGCCACGGCTCTGAACCATTCCAAGGTTCCCGGAGAGATCAACACGTCCCCGCTGGTGCCCTGAGCCCGGTAAGCGCCGTCGTCGGTCACGACCGGTGTCGAGCGGAATACACCTCTTAGTTTCGCGGACGTGGCGTCCTCGGGCGAGGAGATCTCGACGGATGTGCCGTTCCAGGTTGCCGTGGCCAGGACCTTCTCGGGGTCCCCGGGGGCGTAGAACTCGACGAGCATCCCGGGTCAGCCGGCGAGCGAGCGGTCGGTGCGGCGGATCATGCGGGCCATCGACTTCAGAAGTGCCTTGGTCATCAAGGGCTCCTTGGTCAGAAGCTTCGTGAAACGATCGCGGTCGATCTTCAGGACCGTTACGGGGGTTTCGGCGATCACCGAAGCCGTGCGCTTACCCCCGTCCAGGAGAGAGATCTCGCCGAAGTGATCTCCGGGCAGGAGTTTGGCGATCGTCCTGGGACCGGTCGTGACCTTCAGCTCACCCTCGAGGATCACGAAGAAGCTCTCGGCCTCATCACCCTGTTTCACCAGCGCGGCGCCCCTCATGTAATCCGCGGTGTCCGCCAAAGCGCTCACATGCTTGAGGTGCCGGGTCGTGAGGCCGTCGAAAAGCGGAACTGCCGACAGGGCCTGGAGCTCTCGGTTCGCCATCGAAGAATCCTCCTCGTTCGGTGCCGTTGGCAAGCCTACTTGGTGCGGCGGGCCGGCGTGAAGGACGGCGTGTCGGAGGCTGGGAGTAGGGTTTCGCCGAACAGACCAAGGAGTGGCGATGGCGCAGAACGCGCCCCGAGAACCACTCCCCCTCAGCCCGGCGCTTGAGGCGCGTGCGGTTCTGGTGCGCCAGGGCGAGCGCTGCGCCGCTGCCTACGTGCTGGTGTCCGGGGCCCTGTTCGCTACGTGTGTTTCCGACGATGGGCTGATATTCGCCGTCGACGTCCTGGGCCCGGGCGACCTCGCGTGCGGACCGGTGGACGTCGCTTCCAGCGTAACGGTGACCGCCCTGCGTAGGTCGACCTTTCGGCTCGCCGGACGCGAGGAGGTCTCGCCCCTGCTGGCCGATCGCGAACGCAGAGCGACCGCGGCCGCCTGCTCCCTGGTCTGGCTCGAGCTCGGAGCTCGGCTGGAAGATCGCATGCAGGACCTGGCGGCCCGATTCGGCCGCGCGGCGCCCGGTGGGATATCCATCGACCTGGGTCTGCGTCAGGAGGAGCTGGCCTGGCTCGTAGGAGCCTCGCGCGAGAGCGTCAACCGAGAGCTCGCGCGGAACCGGTGGATCCGCCCGGTGGCCCGGGGCCGCTACCTCGTTCGCCCGCGGCTGGAAGCGGTGGATGCCTCTTGACCCCACTGCTTGTCCGAAGCTACTATAAGTCCGATAGTAGGAAAGTACGACTCTCCGACTCGGGAGGAGAACACATGTCGACTTCACGCGTGAGGGCCAAGGGGCAGATCACTCTCCCCCGAGACATCAGGGAAGCCGCTCACATAGAAGAGGGTGACCCCATCGGGTTCGAACTGACGCCCGAGGGCATCCTGCTGCGACCGCAGAAGATCATCGACTCCACCCAAGCCTGGTTCTGGGAGAAGGCTTGGCAGGAGGGAGAGCGGGAAGCCTCGCGCGACATCCGAGAAGGTCGCGGAACTACATACGACTCGAGTGAGGAGTTCCTGAAGGCACTGGACGAGTAACGAGTGCCGACCTACTTCATGTCCGCCAGGTTTCAGCGCGACCTTGTTCGCCTGAGCCCCTCTCAGAGAGCGGCGCTCCAGGTCGCGGTCGCGCGTTTCATCGAGGACCTCTCGCGGGGCTCGTTCCGCAAGGGTCTGCGGGTCAAAGGTGTGAGAGGAGCGGGTGGGGTCTTCGAGATGGCTTGGGGCGAGGACGGCCGAGCGACGTTCGAGTATGGGAAGCAGATCAGGCCCGGAGAACCTCACATCGTCTGGCGCAGATGCGGAACGCACGACATCTTCGGCGCCCCTTAGCTGCCCGCTGGGCCCGAGCCTTCCTGCAGGACGGCAAGGCTGCAGGGACCGCAGAGCGTGGCGCGCCCTCGAAGCGGGCGGCCGCAGCGGGTGCAGGCGCGCGGCGTGGCGATCGAGTACTTGGCTGCATCTCCGGTGCCCTTGCGCTCCACGCGACCCTCTGCTTCCAGCTTCAACAGATGAGACAGCACCGAACGCGCCGCCAGTGGTCGGACCTCCGGCGGATAAGAGGAGTAGATCTGCTCGACCAACTGCTCGATAGTCGAACGACCCTCGCCGATCGCATCAAGCACCTGCTGTTCGCGCTCCTCGCGGTGGCGCAGGTACTCCTCGAGCTTGCCTTGCGCATCCAGCACCACCGGGCCGTGGCCGGGGTAGATGGTCCGGGGCGATAGCTCCTTCATCCGCTTCAGCGACTTGAGGTACTGCGCCAGATCGCCCTCGGGCGGATCGATGAAGCTGGTCCCACGCCCCAGCACAGCGTCGCCGGTGAACAGGGCGCCTTCGGCCGGGATGAAGAAGACGAGATGGTCCGATGTATGGCCGGGAGTGTGGAGCGCCGTCACCTCGGCCTGGCCCGCGCGGATCACCTGAAGGTCGCGAAGGTGTTCGGCCCCGTCCAGTCTGAACGCGTGCAGCGGCGCTCCGACGGAGGATGCGAACGCCACCGCTCCCGGCGCGTGATCGGGATGGTCGTGCGTCACGAGAACGGCGGCCACTTCACCGGCCGCGCGCCGCACCTCCTGAAGATGTTCGGGCATGTCGGGGCCCGGGTCGATCACGATGGTCGGGCCCGCACCGATCACCCACGTGTTCGTTCCCTCCAACGTGTATACGTCGGGGTTGGGCGCGAGAACCCGGACGATCGGCAGCATCAGTCTTGGTAGAACACCGAGCGGAACAGGTTCTCCAACTCGTCGTCGTCGGGCTCACGGGTGTCGATGTCGAGCGCCAGCAGCTCGTCGGCGCTCGAGCAATCGGCAAGCGCGAGCATCGTGAGGTACGTCGGCCAGTAGAGCTTCACCTTCTCTGCTCGCCACTCGGCGAGCAGCGTCTTCGGCGAGACCCACCAGGCCGCGGCTATCTCGCCTCCGTCGGGAGTGGGATCGGCGTCATCGGAGCCTCCCACCGCGAAGTACGAAGCGTCGAAGCGGACCGGAACGTCCTCGGGGGCGACCCAATGTGCGATCTGCCGCAGCCGGTCTGCAGGCGGCGGCGCCGCATCGATCGCCGCGAAGTCCTCGTGGGCCGCGGCGTGCAATCCGCCTTCGGTCAGAGCCAAGCCAACCTCCTCGAGCAACTCGCGGATCGCGCTGGCCCGGGAGGCCTCCTCAGGGTCGGAGAACCACCGCCCGGCAAGCTCTCGATCCTCGTCGTCGGTCTTGCCTCCGGGGAACGAAACGTACCCGGGGAGGAACCGGCTCCCGCTCGAGCGCTCGATGACCAGGATCTGAGGTCCACCCTCGGCATCGCGGACGGCGATCACGGCTGCGGCCTTGCGGATCTCGTCGGTCACGGCGGCGATTCTCCCAGGTCAGGGTGCGCGATACTGGCCCCATGAGCGAGCGCACCGCAGACGCCATCCGCGCAGCGATCCAGGACCACGGACCCATCACCTTCGCCGAGTTCATGGACATCGCGCTCTACGGACCCGACGGCTACTACACCCACCCCCCGATCGGGCCGGACGGCGACTTCGTCACCAGCCCACACGTTCACCCGGTCTTCGGGGAGTTGCTGGGCAAGGCCATACGCGAGCTGTGGGCAGGCCTCGGCGGTCCGACCCCGTTCTCGATCATGGAGGTCGGCGCCGGCGACGGGACCCTGGCGCGTCAACTGATGGACGCCCTGCAAGACCTGCCCATCGACTACCTGGCGATCGACCGCGGATCCGGCGCTCGCCTCGCCCTGTCTCAGATCGAGGGCATCCGTACCACGGCGTCGATGCCTTCCGATCTTCGACCGAACCTGCTCCTGGCACACGAGCTTCTCGACAACCTCGCGTTCCGAAGGGTTCGCGGAACCGACAACGGCATCGAGGAGATCCGCATCTCGGCCGAGTTCGATCGCTTCATCGAGGTCGGTGCCCCGGTAGACGAGGAGCTGATCCGGCTCGCGCCGGCAACACTGGATCAGGGAGAAGAGGCGGTCGTCTGCGTCGGAGCGATCGCTTTCGTCGAACGCGTGGCGCCGATGCTTACCCATGGGTACGCGTTGTTCGTCGACTACGGCGCCGAGACCGGAACCGGAGGACTCGCGCACGGCTACAGGAGCCAGCAGCTCATCGAAGATATCCTCGCCGACCCCGGATCGACGGACATCACCGCCGGCGTCGACTTCGGCGCCATCTCGCGGGTTGCCGAGGCTCGCCGCCTCACCGCCTTCCCGACCGTGACGCAGCACGACGCCCTGATGTCGCTCGGGTTCCAGGACTGGATCCACTCGGAACTGAAGAGTCAGGGGGACATGCTGAACGAGGGCGAGGGCGTCGAGGCCGTCAGGCGCTGGGGCGCTCGCAGCAGGGCGACGATGCTCGCGGACCCCGCTCACCTCGGAAGACTGAGGTGGCTCGTGATCGCATCCCACGGGCTCCCGGCTCCTTCGTGGACGCTCTCGACTTGACTTCGCGGACCCGGCCCGCCTAGCTTCCGCGGCATGAAGCGCCTCTCGGTTGGTCGCCGCCTCGCCATGGCCCTGGTTGCGCTCTCCTTGGGAGCCGGGGTCTTCGCCATCTACGACAGCGGCCGCGATGCGCCGGCCACGCGCTCGGCCGCCGAGCCCGAGTCCGATGACGCGGAGTACCTTGCCGAGGAGGAAGCCGAGAAGGCCGAAGAGGCAGCCGAGCACAAGGCCGCCATGAAGACTGCGCGAGCCGAAGGCACGTTCGGCCTCACAGGACGGATGCGTTGGGTCGATACGCCGGGCTGGGCACGGTCGCGGCTATGGGACCCCAGCAACGACGACTGGGAACCGGCGCTCGCTGCCGATCCGCGAGAACCATGGGTCTACCAGTCGGCCACCCGCTACTACGGGCCGCGCGCATGCGGGACCTGCCCCAGGATCGCGATCGTGGTGCGGGCCTCGAGCGACGGGGGCAGGACCTGGGGACCCGATCACTACATGTGCGAGTGCCCGGGAGTATCCGGACAGTACGACTCGCTGTTGGAGGTCGCAGAAGACGGAACCCTCTTCGGGGTATGGATGAACGGATTCCACCCCGGCGTCTCGTTCGCCAAGTCGGCCGACCACGGCGTGACTTGGACCGATCCGATCAACTTCCCGACCAACTGGTCGGACAAGCCCGTGCTCGGCATCTCGCGAGACGGACGTGACGTCTACATCGGCTTCAACGGGCCCACCGCGGGGGACATCTGGGTCGCGCAGTCGCACGATTCGGGAGCGACGTTCACCACGAGCAAGGTCCAGACCTCCGATCGCTACTACTTCGACGGAGCCGTCTGGGTTTCCAGGAACGGAGTCGACATAGCCTTCGCCGAGAACGACTTCTCCCAGGACTACACGGGCGAGGTGGGCCAAGACGTGATGGTTTCCCACGACCGGGGCAGAACGTGGCAGACGGTTCAGGTGGACGTGACGAAGGACATGCCCGACTGCAGTTCCAGGAGTTGCTACTACGGCTACTACGGGACGGTTCCCGGGATCGCCGGAGACGACCGCGGCAACCTCGTCTTCGCATACGTCGGCACGGTGGTGCCGTTCGGGCAGCAGGGGATGTTCGTCGCCCGCTCTACGGACGGCGGCCTGACCTGGTCGAAGCGACAGACCCTGTCTCCCACGGATGCCAACGCCGTGTCGGCGACGGCCATCGGGACGGGCAACGGCGATATCCGCGTGTGGTGGATGGACGATCGCACCGGCCGGTTCAACGTCTGGTACCGGGAGTCATCGGACGGGGGCCTGACATGGACTGCGGAGGTGCGTATCTCCAACGCCGTTTGGGGAGTTCCGTACGTGAACGGCCTGGGGTTCAAGGAGATGTACGGCGATTACGGCGAGATGGCGATCACGAACACCGGTGCGACGGTAGCGACCTGGGGTCAGGGACCCTCCGTCTACGGCCCCGGAGGCATCTGGTTCAACCGCCAGACATAGGCCTGGACAGGGACGTTGCAGGCCGCTAGCCTCGCCTGGCCGCCCCGGGGAAAGGCTCAAGATGCGTCGGTTGGGAAGGTATCTGCTGGCCCTGCTGGTCTCGATGTCGACGCTCTTGGCGCTGCCCGCCGGAGTAGCGCGGGCGACGACCGCCACCATTCCTTTCAACGGGTTCGGTGGCTTCGCCATAGATCCCGCGAACGGACACATATTCGTCTCCGGTGGAGCGGGGAACGATCTCGTCTCCGTGTACGACCTGTCGGGATCGTTCGTAACCAACGTGACCAACCTCGCGGGTGCGAGCGACCTCCTGCTGCACAACGGGATCGTCTACGTTGCGATGAGGGACGCAGGCGCGATCGGAAGGATCGATGCCGCTACGCTGACCCGTCTCCCTCGATTCGGGCTCGGCACTTTGTCCGCTCCTCGTTACCTGGCCTGGGCCTCGCGTCGTCTCTGGATCGCGACCTGCTCGGGCACCGGCGTCATCGCCTCGATCAAGGGGAACGGGTCCGGTCTGGTCAAGGACTCCGGTTTCTCGTTCGCAGGTGAATGCGAGAACCTGGAATCCACTTCCGCCAAGCCCCACACAGTGTTCGCCGCGGGCGCGAACCTCGGACCCACCACCTTGTACAAGTTGCACGCCTCATCGGATGGTTCGCTCAGCATCAACATGTCCGTTTGGGATCCAGGGATCGAAGGCTGCGGCTCGGTCGAAGGCATGGCGATCCGCCACGATGGACGACAGGTTCTCCTGGCTTGCGGATATCCGTACTTCGTCGAGGCCATGAGCGCATCGGCACTGGGGTCGGCCAGGACCTGGCCTACCGGGCCGTATCCGGTGGCTGCCGCCGTCTCTGCCGACGACACTCAAGTGGCGGCCGGCGTCTGGGCGCCGTACGACAACGACGTCTATGTCTTCCCGTATCAGAGTCAGACGCCCACGTTCACATACGACTTCGACTCGTCGTCAGAAGAGCTGCAGGACGACGCGGTGGCCTTCTCCCCGGACGGGAACACGCTGTATGCGGTCAGCTCGGACGGGACGAACTCGACCCTTCACGTGTTCGACCTGACCGCCTAGTCCTCAGCGGTCGACGTCGCCGACCACGAAGAAGATCGAGCCCAGTATCGCGATGAGGTCCGGCATCAGACACCCCGGAAGCATCGCCGGGATCACCGAAACGTTCGAGAACGAAGCGGTCCGCATCTTCAGCCGGTAGGGCTGCTTCTTGCCGTTGCCGACGATGTAGTAACCCATCAACCCGAGAGGGTTCTCGGTGCGGACGTAGGCCTCGCCGTCCAGCTTCAAGGTCTTGGGGAGCTTCTCAGCGCGGTAGGGACCGGGGGGAAGTTTGTCCAGGCACTGCTCGATGATGTTGCAGGACTGCTTCATCCGCTCGACGAGAACCCACAACCGGTCGTAGCAGTCGCCGCCGGCGGCTACCGGAACCTCGAACTCGACCTCGCCGTACTTCTCGTAGGGCTCATCCTTGCGGGAGTCCATGGCGACTCCGCTGGCGTGAAGCACCGGTCCCGAGCAGCCGTACGCGATGGCGGTCTCGGCCGGCAAGGCGCCCACCCCACGGGTGCGCGCGAAGATGATCTCGTTGCCCATGACGAGCTGCTCGTACTCCTTGATGCGCTTGCGGGTCTCCTTGAGCGCCTCGCCGGCCTCCTTCAGGAAGCCGGCGGGAAGGTCGTCCTTCAGCCCGCCTACGCGCGCGTAGGAGTGGTGCATGCGCGCACCCGTGGCCGATTCCATCAGGTCCTGGATCATCTCCCGCTCTCGGAAGGCGAAGAAGATCGGGGTCATCGCGCCCAGCTCGAGCGGATAGGAGCCGCTGAACATGAGACCCGAGAGCAGCCGGTTCCACTCGGCCATCATCGTGCGGATCCACTGAGCGCGGTCGGGGACCTCGATGCCCGCCAGCCGTTCGACGGCGATGACGAATCCGAGTTCGTTGTTGAAGGCGCTGATCCAGTCGTGTCGGTTCATCAGAACCATCGTCTGGCGGGCGTCGCGGTACTCGGCAAGCTTCTCGGCGGCCCGGTGCATGTAGCCGATGACGGGCTCGGCCCTGGTGATGACCTCTCCGTCCATCTCCAGGACCACGCGGAGCACCCCGTGAGTCGAGGGGTGCTGCGGTCCGATGTTGAGGATCATCTCCTCCGTCGCCATCGCGTTCGAAGAGACGACCTCCACGTCCAGCCCCCCGCCTCGGATGAGGGAGGAGATAGCGGTGCCTGTCTGGAAGGCGGGCCTTTCCTGGGTGTCCGACATCGGGCCATATCCTGCCACGCGGACCGGCTCACCGCCCATCCGAGCGGTAGTCTGCGGCCATGGGCGATGCTCGAAGGAAGGTTCCCTCGGTCGACTCGCTGCTTCGCTCCGATCCGGGGGTCCGCGCGGCAGGCTCCCTTGGAAGGCCGCTCCTGAAGGAGACGCTCGCTCGCGTTCTGGACGAGGCCCGCGCCGGGGCCGCGGCGGGCACGGAACCTCCGGCGGCAGACGAGCTTCTGGCCCGCGCCGCCGCCCTCGCCTCGAAAGTCGTCTCGGGAGTGACTCCCGTGATCAACGCGACCGGCGTCATCCTGCACACCAACCTCGGCCGAGCGCCTCTTCCAGAGAAGGCCGCCAAGGCCGCCGCGCGCGCCGCGCGTTCCTACTCGGATCTTGAGGTCGAACGCGACTCCGGGCTGAGGGGACGAAGGTCTACGCGAGCCGAAACCTTGCTGAAGGCGTTGACCGGTGCCGAAGACGCGCTCGTCGTGAACAACTGCGCGGCCGCATTGATGCTCACGCTGGCCGCGTTGGCCAGACGCAAGGATGTCCTCGTCTCCCGGGGAGAACTGATCGAGATCGGCGGGGAGTTCCGGATACCCGACATCATGAGCGCCTCGGGTGCCAGGTTGGTCGAGGTCGGCACCACCAACCGGACCCGCCTGAGCGACTATCGCAGCGCCGCCACCGAGCGCCTCGGGATGATCCTCAAGGTTCACCCCTCCAACTACCGGGTCGTCGGCTTCACGGCGGCACCCTCTGTTGAAGAGTTGGCGGCGCTGGCCGGCAAGCAAGGAGTTCCGCTCGCATTCGATGTCGGCTCGGGGTTGCTGCATCGGGGCCACGGGCACCCCTCCGACGAACCCACGGTCACCGAGGCACTCGCCGACGGCGCGGATCTGGTCACCTTCAGCGGCGACAAGCTGCTGGGTGGCCCGCAATCAGGCTGCATCGTCGGCCGCGCGGATCTGATCGCGATCCTGCGCAAACACCCCATGGCCAGAGCGGTACGCGTCGACAAGATGCAGGTCGCAGCCCTCGAAACGGTTCTCGCGATGATCGCCACGGGTAAGGAGAACGACGTCCCGGTTACGCGCATGCTGCGTGAGTCCGCCGACGACGTCGGCAAGCGCGCCCACCGCTTGGCGGAGTCTCTAGACGGTGACCTCGAAGGTGCCCATGTCGTTCACTGCGAGTCGGTGGTCGGAGGAGGATCGATGCCCGGCGCGGGCCTGCCGTCCTGGGGTGTCGCGGTTCGGTGCCCCGATCCCCCCGCCTTCGCCGCCCGCCTCCGCAGCGGAAGTCCCGCGGTCTTCTGCCGCGTCGAGGAGAAGGGAGTCCTCTTCGACGTCAGGACGGTCTCCGAAGCCGAGATGCCCCACCTGGCCCGCGCGATCCAGTACGCGCTCGAGGGCGACGACTTCGACGAGGACTGAACTTGACCGCCGATCTGCGAGTCGTCGCCACGGCCGGTCACGTCGACCACGGCAAATCCTCCTTGATCGCCCGGCTCACCGGGATAGACCCGGACCGGTTCGCCGAGGAGAAGCGCCGAGGCCTGACGATAGATCTGGGTTACGCCTGGTGCGAACTGCCCAGCGGACTCGAGATCGGCTTCGTAGACGTTCCCGGCCACGAGCGTTTCATCGCCAACATGCTTGCCGGAGTCGGTCCTGTGCGCCTGGCCCTGTTCGTCGTCGCCGCGGACGAAGGCTGGAAACCCCAGTCGGAGGAACACCTTCAGATCCTCGACGTCCTGGGCGTGGCCGGAGGGGTTGTGGCCCTGACGAAGCGGGACCTCGTGAGGCAGGAGCGGCTCGCCTCGGCCGAAGGCGAGGTTCGAGAACGCCTGCAGGGCACAGGCTTGCGAGAGGCTCCGATCGTGCCCGTTTCGCCGGTCACCGGAGAAGGCATCGAAGACCTCCTGACGGCACTCGACGAGATGTTGCGGTCGGCTCCGGCTCCGGAGCCCGCGCGAACGCGGCTCTTCGTGGACCGCGTCTTCTCGATCAAGGGCGCCGGCACCGTCGCTACCGGAACCCTCACCGGCAACTCACTACGGGTCGGCGACGACGTCGAGCTGTATCCGGACGCCGGGCGCGCGAGGGTCCGGTCCCTGCAGACGCACAAACGCTCGGTGGAAGCGGCGAACCCGGTCAGCAGGGTCGCCGCCAATCTGGTCGGACTCAAACGCGAGCAGATCGAGCGCGGAGATGTGCTCGGCGTACCGGCCGAGTGGCAGCCAACGACGACGTTCGAGGCCGAACTCCTCCCGGTACGAGGACTCGCGCGCAGGATCTCCGCTCGCGGGGCGTTCAAGGTTCACACGGGTGCGGGCGAGGCCGACGCCCGGCTTCGCATCTACAGCGACGACCCGACCTATGCACGGATCACGGTCTCGCGGCCGCTCACGCTGGACGTCTTCGACAGGTTCGTGCTTCGAGACGCCGGAAGGCGCGAGACGGTTGCCGGCGGGGTGGTACTGGACGTGGATCCTCCCTCGCGGGCGGGCGTGAACCCGAGCGAACGTCTAGCCGCCCGAACGCGCGTGACGCGGGCCGGATTGCCCGCGCTCCTGGTTTCCGAGAAAGGAGCGATCACCGAGCGAGACCTTCGTCTTGCCACCGGCTCGAGCGGCCCCGGCCTGCCAACGGCCGGAGACTGGCACGTCGCTCCCGAGGTCGCGGCGGCGGCCGAGTCGGCGGTGGTCGGACTCCTGGAAGGCTTCCACGGGTCCTCGCCTTTGAGCCAGGGCGCCGACGGCGCGGATATCCGGAACGCTCTGGAGAAGACCCTTCGCGGGATCACCCGCCGCGAGGGCCTGGCCGACGCACTCATCGAGAACATGGTCGAGCGGGGGGTCCTCGCCCAGGAAGCATCGACGCTCCGACTTGCGACGCATCGGATCGTGCTCGACGCCGGATCCGATGAGTTCGCCGGCCTCCTGCAAGCCTTAGGAGGAGAACTGCAAGCGACCCCTCCGACGATCAAGGACCTGGCCACGATGGGGATAGACCGCGACGTGATCGAAGCCGCCGCAAGGGCGGGCGCCATCGTCAAGGTCGGCGCGGACCTCGTCTTCATGCCCGTCTTCCTGACTCGCGCCGAGCAGACGGTTCGGGACGCGGGTCCTGACGGCATCACGGTCAGTGCGTTCCGTGAGGCACTGGGAACGACGCGCAAGTACGCGGTCCCGCTGCTCGAGTGGTTCGACCAGCGAAGGATCACCGAGCGCGTCGGCGACGTCCGTATCGCGCGAACCTAGGCGGGCGAGACCTCAGCGGTCACCGCAACCTCGACGCAGGCGCCCATCGGAAGCGAAACCAACCCGACGGCGGCCCTGGCATGCCTGCCGGCTTCGCCGAGGACCTCGACGAGCAGATCGCTCGCGCCGTTGGCCACCTTCGGATGATCCGTGAAGTCGTCGGTGCAGGCCACCCAGACCGAGACCTGCACGATCCGAACGAGCCGGTCGAAAGAGCCGCCGAGTGCCGCACGCAGCGCCGACAGCGCCTGCAGGGCACATCGGCGTGCGCACTCCGCGCCCTCCTCGACCGTCACATCGCGACCCAGCGATCCCGGGCTCTGCAACTCACCGGCGACCAACGCGATCTGGCCGGCGGTCTGAGCTACTGAGCCCGCAACGACCACGGGTACGTATGAAGCCAGGGCCGTCGGAGGATCGGGAAGCTCGAGACCCAAACTCGACAGCTTCTCCAGAACGGCTGAGTCATCCATGCGGCGCATCCTGCCACGGAACCGCTGGAGCTGTCTCGCGG
>JANPEZ010000085.1:0-11845 GCA_031423155.1 Actinomycetes bacterium | reverse complement strand
GAACGCCTGACGTACACGTGACCGACGCCGCCCACCGTTAGTGAACCGCTATAGACGAGCACCAGCGTGCCGTTCGCATCGGAGGCCACGGTGGTAACCGAAGACGTGGCATACGTCACGCCCGTGTTGAGCGTGTCGGGCACGCTGCGCGTCCACGAAGTTCCGCCGTTGGTCGTGCGGAAGACCGCGATCGGGATCGGCCCGGTCTGGGTAGTAGTGTTGCCCCCGGAGGGATACTCCGACCCAACCATCACCGCGGTGCCGTTCGGAAGAACGGTTCCACCGTTGGCGAAGTAGTACATGCCCGTCTCGTTCGTTACCTGCAAGGGTGCGGACCAGGTACCACCGGCGTTGTGCGAGTTCACAGCGAACAGGTTCCCGCGGGTCGTCCACGTGATGTACACGTCCGCGCCGCTCGCACTCGTTGCTATCCACGGTTTGTCGGCCCACGTGCCCCCCGACACCTGGATGGGCGCGGAGAATGTTGAGCCGTGGTTCGTCGACTTCGTGAACATGATGTGGTTTCCCTGCATGTATGTCGCGTACAGAGCGCCACTGGAAGTCGTTGCCAAGACGATGTCGTACTGACCTTGGTTGCTGGAAACCATCTGCTTGGGCGCGCTCCACGTGGCGCCACCGTCCGAAGAGATGCGGATCTGAATCGAGATCTTGGCGCCGGTGTACTGCATCCAACCCGCGTACACGTATGGCGCCGATGGATCCGCGGCGATCGCCGGCTCCCAGCCGTCACCCGTCGTTGGATTGGAGAGTTTGACCTCGCCGCTCCAGCCTGGTGTCGCGGCCAGGGCGCTCGAGCCCCCCAGTGAGGCGGCTGCGACTAACGCCAGGGTGGCTGCGGCGATCGCTCCTCGCACCTTGGCTCGTCCCATCTTTCCACGGTCCATGCCGTTCCCCCTTTCGGTGAAACCTGCTGCGAAGGTTGGGCCGACCGCTACCCGAGGTCAAATCCTTCGCCGACCGCGGGTCATGGTTCGGCGCTCGGTCGCCGCGGATCCGGCGAACCCCGTTAGCCTGTTTCGCAATGGCCCGCGTACTGTCGACATCTGAGGGAACGCACGAGGGGGCCTTCTCGACCTACGACTGGGTCACGTTCCTGACCATCGCGGCCATCTGGGGCTCCTCGTTCATCCTGATCTTGATAGGCCTCGAGTCGTTCCGGCCGGGTCTCGTGACCTTCCTGCGTGTGGCGGCCGGAGCCACGACCCTCTGGTTGATGCCGGCGAGCCGGGCGAAGATCGAGCGCGAGGACCTGCCCCGACTCATGTTCCTTGCCACCGTTTGGGTCGGCATACCCTTCACGCTGTTCCCTCTTGCGGAGCAGCATGTGAACTCGGCGGTCGCAGGGATGTTGAACGGAGGTACGCCCGTGTTGGCGGCGCTGTTCGCCTCGCTGATGCTCCGGCGGCTGCCGAGCAGGGGCCAGATGCTCGGTCTGGTCTTGGGCTCCGGCGGTGTCGGCGCCATCGCCATCTCGGCGGCCGGGACGGGGAGCAGCGCCGCGATCGGGGTCATCATGCTGCTCGTCGCGATCACGTGCTACGGGGTTGCCATCGATATCGCGGGACCGCTTCAGCAGCGCTATGGATCCCTTCCCGTGATGGGACGGATGCTGCTGATCTCGACTGCATTGACGGCGCCGTTCGGTCTGGCGTCGATACCCGGCTCTTCGTTCTCGTGGGCCTCCGCGGCAGCCGTCGCGCTGCTCGGCGCCGCCGGGACGGGGATCGCTTTCGTGCTGATGGGCCGGTTGGTCGGCCGGGTTGGAGGAACCAGAGCCTCTTTCTGCATATATCTGATCCCCGTGGTTGCCCTGATCCTCGGAGTCGCGTTCCGCTCTGAGCACGTCGCTCTGATCGGCATCGTCGGGATCGCGATGGTCATCGCGGGCGCATCGCTGGCGTCTCGGGCAGACGCCAAGGGCTGATTCCGCAGTACCGTGCCCGACGCTTCCTGCGAGTGCAGAGGTCGCTTCGGGACCCAGCAACACTAGACCTCGCAGCCCGCGCGGTCTGGGCCACGAGGGGCACCCTCCTTCGTCAGGTAGCCGAAGATGACGACCTCGATCCAAACGGCGAACAGCGTTATGAAAACGCGCTGCAGCAACCCTTCTATGGACTGGATGACCTGGATCTCGAAGACGCTCCCGATCACGGCGCAGGCCCATCCGAGGCGGCGCGACATGACCCGCACCCTCTCGAAACCGGGTTCGCTCGCCATCGCTCGGACGAACAGGAAGAGCGCGACGATCATCGCCACGAAAGCGATCGAGGCCAAAGCTCCATGTACGGCGCCCGAGAGCGTCTGTCTCGCTCCCTCCACGTTCGGGTCATCTCGGACGAAGGCGGCCGTCTGCATCGCAAGGCCGGACGAGGCGATGAGGATCGCTATGGATCTTCCCCGCGCCCTGTCCATGAGTCTTCGGTGCAGAGCCCACGCGAAGCCCTGGAGCATCAAGCCCGCCAGCACCAGTCCGGCGGCGATGATGGCCGGGTGTGGCGCGCCTTCGGCCGCCAACTGGCTGAGCGTGTCCGACACCGTGTGATAGTCCGGAGTGACGACCGTGGCGACCAAGATGGAGGTCAGAACGAGCAAGGGTGCCCCTGCGCAGCAGACCAAGACGATCCGCGTGAGGCGGTCCACAGGAGACGTTCTCGAGATCGTCAGCGCCATCGTCTTGGCGCCAGTAGGCCGGTTGCCCCCATAGCCGCCAGCGCGACCAGGAACAGCGCGTCGACGTCCGGGGCGCGCGCCCGAAGCATGCGCCACGCGACGAGTGCCAGAGTCCCGCCACCGAACGCATGAACGAGCCGGTCGATCTGCAACGGATAGGGGCCGACAGGCATGTTGTAGAGGATCCGGTCGCTTCCGGTCTGTAACAGGCCGCCGGCTAGATGGAAGAAGCCGAGCAAGGCCAGAGCGCGGAGCTCGCCGTCGGACAGGCCCACCTTCAGGTGGATGAAAGTGAATACGCCGACGAGCGTTGCCGTCACGACCAAGTACAAGACGGTGTTCGAACGACGGGCGATCATCCCGAAGACCGCGAACCCGAGGAAGTACGCACCCACGGAACCGGCGAGGAACCTGCGACCGGCGAGCTCGGCCAGCAGGCCGACGCCGCGAGCCCTATCCGTGCGGATCGAGGGGGCCCGCATCCTCTATCCGGAGTCGCGCCTGCGTGAGAGGGGGTTGACCCGAAGGAGCAGGAGCGCCGCGATGACGCACACGACTCCCACCGAGGGCATGAACACGACCTCGCCCGGCACCGGGAATGCCTGGGTCGTGAAGATGGAGAAGCCGGCCGCAGCCGTCGCCGTGCCCGCCAGAGCCAGGATCGTTCCGGCGATGCCTGCAGGGCCGCCCGGCGTCTCGGCCGGCTTCTCGGCGAAGCGGAACCCGAAGAGGAACGGCGCGAGGCAGATCGCACAGGCACCTATCCAGGCCGGGCGCAGCCACCACCAGTAAGCGCTGAGAGCGTCAGGTTGCGGCGCGACTCCGGTCGGGAACAACAGCACGGCGGCCAGAACCACCGCACTCATGTTCCAAAGGTAGAAGGTCATCACCATCGAGTTCGCCACGATCACGGCTCGCCATGGGCGTTCGCGCCCGAGCCACCGGTTGGCCACGTCCTCGAACAGGAGCATCGCGCCGCATTGCCACACTCCGAGCGCGAACAGAGCGAACGAGGGTGGCAGAGTGTTGGACCTGACTCCGTGGGTAAGTCCGATCATCGAAACCGGATAGTCGAAGAAGAGCGTCAGGACCGCAAGCACGGCGAGTCCGCCGCCGGCCATCGCCCACGGCAACCACTTGCGCGATCGGAGCGTGCCGTCCCTCCAAAGGAATCCGAGTTCGATGATCCCCAGCCAGACAAGGGCGAAGTTGGCCACGCCGACCGAAGTGACATCGAGTCCGAAACGAAGCATGTCGACGCCCACGGCGCCCGCCGCCAGCGGGATCAAGATCCGAGCGCCGAAGCGTCTGTGCAGGGCGAGCAGCGGCGGCATCGCGGGTACCGCGAGCAGGTAGATGCCGAGGAACCACATCGGAAGCGCGACCTCTCCGACGCCGACGCGAGCGATGCTCGAGGGCAGCAGGCCCGTGACGACCCCCATCGAGGGGATCAGCGTCCAGAACGCAACGAACCAGACGGCCGGTCTCAGCAGCCGCGCCGATCGTGCGCGTAGCCACTGCGCGTATGACTCGCCTCTCCGCCGGGCCGATGTCCACGAGGCTTCGTTCGAGAATCCCCCAACGATGAAGAAGACCGGCATCACTTGGAACACCCAGGTGATGATCTGCAAGCCGGGCTCGATCTCGAGGAGATTCTTGCCGGTGAACCTTCCGTCCGAGTACCCCAGGACCGCCATCAGCCAGTGCCCCAGGACGACGACGCCGATCGAGACGACGCGGAGCAGGTCTACGTAGCGGTTCCGCGTGGCGGGCGTCGCGGAGGCGAAGTCCCGAGCGGTCGATGCTCCCTGCATCGGGTCGAGTCTGGCATCTTCCGCGCGGTCCGCATAGGGCTCAGTCCTCGCCTGGGCGGCGGAGTTTCTTGGTCTGCGAGCGTCTGCGCTTCTCGGTCAGTCTGCGCTCGACCGCGGCTCGAGAAGGGCGCGTCGGCCTGCGTTTCCGCGGGGGAGGAGCCACCGCCTCTGCCAGGATCAGAGCCATGCGGCCCCGCGCGGCCTCACGGTTCTGAAGCTGGGACCTCTGTTCGGAGGCCGCGATGGTGAGCACTCCGTCGACGAGCCGGTTCTGCAGTCGGTCGAGCGCCCGCGCTCGCAGGATCGGCCCGAGCGCCGTGGTCCTGGTCAGATCGAGCGAGAGTTCCACGCGCGAGTCCGCCGTGTTGACCGACTGACCACCCGGTCCGGAGGATCTGCTGAACCTCCACCGGAGCTCCTTTGCCGGGACGATCACCGTGCGAGTCACCCTGAGCGGTTCGGCCATGCAAGGAAGTATGCCCGCTGCGTGGAACGCGGCGCGACCATGGCACCCTTATCGCCTACTCGTGAGGCTTGCCCTCGCGGCCACTTGCCGCCAGAGTTAGCCGAACAGACCAACGGGAGGGATCATGGCCAGCAAGGACAAGGGCGGAAGCAAGGCTTCGAAGAAGCCGAAATCCGCCAGCCTCAAGGAGAAGCGCCAGGCGAAGAAGGCCAAGCAGGGCAAATCCGGGGGCTCTTCAAGCTGAGCCCTTAGTCGTAGGCCATCCGCGCTTGGTCGCGAGGTGGCCTTGGGGGTATCCTCGCCATCACCCCGAGGAGCCCTATTGAGATATCGCACGCGCATCGCCGCGCTGACCGTCGCGGCGGCTATATTCGCATCCACCCTGGTCGGCGCATCCTCGGCCGCTCCGGTCCCCTACACCTGGACCTACAAGCTTCGTGCTGGTGTGACCGTCAGGCTTTACGACCTTCCCGACACCCGCAAGGTCTGGGTCATCACCGATACGGTCGATCTTTCCAAGCTCGCGACCATCGACACCTACGCGGCCGGTTCGACGCTTTCAAGCGTGAAGCCGACGTCCCAGATCGCCATCAGCCACAAGGGCATCGCAGCGATCAGCGGCGACTTCGGGGCTTTCGAGACGCCGCCGTTCGTCCAGCACGCTTACCTCCAGGACGGTGAGCTGTGGGGCAGCGGCATCGAGAACACCCTCGGTGCCTTCGCGATGACCGCCGCGAATCCCTACAACCTGAACACACCGACGGCCTACCTCGGCAACCCCTCCCTGCACATGGACCTTCTGACCGATACGGCAACGATCCCGCTGGCTCATCTCAACGCCGGGCCGCCAACGGGTCAAGAGATCGTCGGCTTCACCCCGAGGGGGGGGACGGCTCAGTTGCCGAACAGATCGAATTGCAAGGTCCGCCTCAAGAGGACGGATCCGCCGGACTTCCGGTGGGCCTCGGGCGACAACGGCGTCCGGGTTACCTATGAGGTCGATAAGGCCAAGATCTGCGGCGTCTATGTGCCGGTCACGGCCAACAGCCTCGTTCTCTCGGCGGTCGATGGCTCGGCTGCTGAGACCACATTGGAGAACTTGCCCTTCGGGACCAAGGTGGGTTTCAGGTGGCAGTACGGCTGGCCGGGGATCCTCGACGGCATAGGCGGGCGGCCGATCCTGGTGAGCCAGGGAGCACCGGCAGGCACCGACCCCGGAGGTGTGTTCTTCTGTCCCGCTTCGGACAGGAAGCCCCTGTGCGAGGCGCAGCCACGCAGCGCGGTGGCGGTGACCGAGCCCTGCGTGACGGGCCTTCCCGGCTGCAAGGTGATGTTGATAGTGGTGGACGGTCGTCAGCCGGGGTGGTCAACGGGGATCACCTTGGACGACTTCGCCGCATTCCTGATCGACTCGCTGGGGGCATACGCGGCGTTGAATCTGGACGGCGGAGGGTCGGCGACCATGTACACGAAGTTGCAGGGAGCTTGGTGCGAGACGCTGCTTACCGTCGGGTGTCTCGTCAACCGGCCGGACGTCGCCTCCGGCGCCGACGAGCGTTCGGTGCCGAACGCGGTGATGATCCTTCCCGGGCCTGATCCTAAGGATCCGGTTCCGGCCCCCTAGCGGTCCAGTTCCGCCACGGCGGCGCCGAGAGCCAGGATCGAGTCTTCCGTGATGGGGTTGACCACCAGGATCGCCTCGTCCGCGCCCGCTTCAGCGAACGACCTCAAGCTGCGCGCGATCTGCTCCGGCGATCCGCCCACAGGGGGGATGTCGACGTCCTTCGGCCGCCTTCCCGATGCGCCCTCCAGTTCCACCAGCGCGCATGCACTGCGGCGGATGCTTCCGGGCTCGCGTCCGCAGGTTCTGGCAGCTTCGTCCACCGCGGTGCTCATCTGCGAGAAGCCCTCTGGCGTGTTGCCGTAAAGGTCGTACCAGCAGTTCCATGCGTCGGCATGGGGGAGTGCGATCGACAGCACCCTCTCGCCGTTGCTGCCGATCATGATGGGAACTCGGCGCGTCGGGGCGGGCAGCAGGACGCAGTCGTCCACCCGGTGGTAGCTGCCCTCGTAGGTGACTCGTTCGCCCGCAAGAAGTCGCCTCACGATCTCGAAGGACTCCTCGAAACGATCGACGCGATGGTCGTAGGGGAGTCCGAAGGCCTCGAAATCGGGGCGGTTCCATCCGGCACCGAGCCCGAGTATCAGGCGGCCACCACAGATCTCGTCGACCGTCGCGATGATCTTGGCCAGCATCGCGGGGGCGTGGAAGCCGGCGCAGGCGATGAGGGGTCCGAGCTTGACCCTCTCCGTGATCGCGGCCAGGCCGGCAAGCATCGTCCAGGCTTCCCAGGGTCCCCTCTCGGGGCGGCCGTCGTTCCTGTAGAGGAGGTGATCGCCCAGCCAGATGGAGTCGAATCCGGCGGCCTCGGCCGCGCGAGCCATCGCGACGTACTCGGGCCAGCGGACATCGCGCTCGACCTCCGGGAGCTGGATGCCGACTTCCAGGGGTCTGGTCACGGTCGCAGTCTATGGGCGGTGGGCGCGCTTCAAGAACGGGATGAATGCGGGCGTGCGCTCGGCGTAAGCCGCGTAGTCGGCGTAGTGCTCCCTCAGGCGGGCCTCCTCCCAGCGGGCCTTGATCGCCAGCCAAGCCACCAACGCGAGCGCCGCGCCGGCTACCGCGATGCTGGCAGAGCCGATCGCGCTCCCCGCGGCGAGCACCGTCAGGCCCGAGTAGATGGGGTGGCGCACGAACCGGTAGATACCCCCGACCTTGAGCCGGCCCTTCGCGACCGGGATAGGCAGCGGCGTCAGCGATCCGCCGAGGCCGACCAGTCCGATACCCAGGACCAGCAGTCCCAGCACTTCCAACCCGCCCGCGACCTGCGTGAGCCATCGGGGAACCGTCCAGTCATCACCTCCCGGCAGGAGGAAGACACCGGCCAGAAGGAGGAGCTGCACCCCCAGCAGACCGTAGGCGGTAAGGGTCCGTCGATCCTTCACGCCGACAGGCTATCCGGTACGTGCTGGCGTACACCCCCTAGGTGAAGCTAGGCTCTGTCGCACACAACAGGGGAGGCACCGTGAAGCTGAGGGGCTCCATGAGATTCACGATGCTCGGGGCTGCTGCGCTGCTGCTGCTGCTCACGAGCTGTTTGAAGCTGAACATGAACCTGAAGATCTCGTCGGATAACACGGCGAGCGGTTCCATCATCTTCGCATTCGACAAGCAGCTGATCGCCCTGTCGGGGCAGTCGGTCGACGACTTGCTGAGTCAGAGCGGCGCCGGCAGCGGACTGCCGAGCGACCTACCGGGCGCCACAACCAAGGACTACGAGGACGACACTTTCGTCGGCAAGGAGTACGCGTTCTCAGGCGTGCCCCTGACCGAGTTCACCGGGAGTTCGGATGAGCTGAAGATCGTGCGTGACGGCGACGTCTTCAGGGTTACCGGAACCATGGACCTTTCGAGCGGAACGGGCGCGACCGGCGATCCGACCGCCGATGCCACGCTCGAAGAGGCGATGAAGAAGGCCGAGCTTTCGATAACCATCGAGTTCCCCGGCGCC
This sequence comes from Actinomycetes bacterium, assembly GCA_031423155.1. GTDB lineage: Bacteria > Actinomycetota > UBA4738 > UBA4738 > HRBIN12 > JANPEZ01. Next base: position 3,302 of record JANPEZ010000085.1, on the reverse strand, counting down.
GTGAGCGAGTCGAGCGGAGAGATCGATGGCAACAAGGTCACCTGGACTCCTACGATCGGTGAGGTGACGGAGCTGACCGCGACCGCCAGCGCGATCGGATCGGGTTCGTCGTCTTCGTCGATGCTGATCATCATCGCGGTGGTCGTGTTGGCGCTGATCGTCGGCGCCGTCGTGATGATGCGCAAGAAGAAGGCCGCTCCGGCGATGGCTGCAGATGCCGGGATGGGCGCTACTGCTACCGACCCGATGGCTGCACCCGCCGCGCCGATGGCTTCCGAGCCGCCGCCGGCTCCGCCGGTTCCTCCGGCGGACGGAACGCCTCCGGCTCCACCAGCGGAGAGCTAGCAGAACAGAGCGCTACGCGAACCCCGGGTCCGAGGCAGGCCCCGGGGTTCTAGCGTTCCAGGGCGTCGAGCGCGGCCATCAGACGCTTGGCCGGGCCTGCGATCCCCAGGTCCTCGGCAAGTGCTTTCAAAGCCTCGTCGTCGCGTTCACCGGCGCGAAGATCCAAGGGCGCGCTCGAGTTGACCGGCACCAACGTTCGCATCGCTTCGATGTAATCGACCGAGGCGAGTAGCCGCGCGCGCAGGGCGGGCTTTCCCTTCAGCGGACCTGGCTTCGGCTCGGCCGAGGCGGCGTCCTTGAGCATGTCCTCGAAAGTGCCGTAGGTCTGCACCAGCGCGAGCGCCGTCTTCTCGCCGACGCCTCTTACGCCGGGCAGGCCGTCGCTCGGATCGCCGCGCAAGATGGCGAACTCGCCGTATCGACTTGCGGGCACTCCGTACTTGTCCAGAACGGCGGCCTCGTCGAACCCGTGCAGTTCCGAGACGCCGCGAACGGTGAAGAGGAGCTTGATGACCGGGTCTCGTACGAGCTGGATGAGGTCGCGGTCGCCGCTGACCATCTCGATCCGGTCCTCTTCTCGGGCCTCGTCGCAGAAGGCGCCGATCGCGTCCTCGGCCTCCCAACCTCTGGTCTGCGCCTGGAGCATGCCGGTCGCATCGAGCACCTCGTGAAGCATCAGGAACTGCGGAGGAAGGGCCTCCGGGTCCGGCGGCCGGTTGGCCTTGTAGGCGGGGTAGATGTCGGTGCGGGCGGTGGGGCGCCACTCGTGGTCGAAGACGTGGACGATCTCGTCGGGGTGGCGGTTGTTGGCCAGGCGCACGACCATGTCGAGATACCCGTGGACAGCGCCGGTCGGTCGGCCGTCCTTCGAGTGAGACGTATCGCCCATCGCGAAGAACGCTCTGTACATGAGGCTGGAGACATCGAGCAGGACGCGATATGTCACGGCCCGAAGCCTACGCCGAGGGGCCGTGTCCGCAAACGCGACCCCGGGTCACCGGGTCCGAATGCTGGCCTACTCGGGGGGGCGGTATCGTGAGGTCCGCGCGTCCGCATGGGCGCGCGTTGCGCGCCTGACCTCAGGTCAGCTGGGAGGTGGTGAGCCCGATGAGCCTGAAGATCCCCTGCCCCAACTGCGGGCTTCGCCCCTACGACGAGTTCACCTTCGGAGGAGAACTGCGTGCGATCTCGGCCGGTTCTGCGGATGAGGACTTCGAGCGGGTGTACCTGCGCGAGAACGCCCCCGGTCCGCAGGAGGAGCGCTGGTACCACCTCTACGGCTGCCGGCGCTGGCTGACGCTCACCCGCGACACGGTCGACAACCTGATCGGCGAGCAGTGAGCTCTCTGGACTTCGAGGGTAAGCAGGTCCCCATCCTCGAGGGCGACACGGTGGCCTCGGCGGTGTTCCGTTCAGGCGTGCGGACGTTCACGCGGTCGTTGAAGTACCACCGGCGACGTGGGCTCTACTGCATGACCGGCGACTGTCCCAACTGTCTGGTTACGGTCGACGGTCAGCCCGGTTGCCGGGCCTGCACCACTCCGGCGACTGACGGGCAGAAGGTCGAGCGAGGGTCGGGATGGCCCTCGACCGAGCGAGACGCACTGGCGGTCCTCGATCGCCTGCACCGCTTTATGCCTGTCGGTTTCTACTACAAGGTGTTCGTGCGGCCGCGTTGGGCCTGGGAGTTCGCCGAGAAGATCATCCGCCGTCACACCGGGATCGGCGACCTGCCGCTCGGGCGGGCCGCATCGTTCAAGCGGTCGAGTCACGTCCGCTGCGATGTCCTGGTGATCGGCGGGGGAGTGGCCGGACTGTCGGCCGCAGCAGCGGCCGCCGCTCAAGGTGAGTCCGTGATCGTCTGCGACGAAGGGCTTCTGGGCGAGAAGCTCCCGCCGGGACCTGCGCGTGACCGCATCGAGCAACTGACGCTCGCCGGCGTCCAGGTCTTGGAGCGCCACACGGCCGTCGGGATCTACGAGGGACCACTGGTTCCCCTTGTGGGGCCAGATGAGCTGGTTCAGGTGGATCCCGGCCGCGTGATAGTTGCCACCGGGGCGGTCGAGACCCACGCGGTTTTCAAGGGCAAAGACATCCCGGGCGTTTGGTTGGGCCGTGGCGCGGCGCGCATGGCAGGTGTTCACGGTGTGAAGCCGGGTGCGCGAGCCGTCGTCGCGGCCGACGGGCCCGAGGGTCTGGAACACATCGCGATCTTGCAGGCGGCCGGTGTCGTTGTGGCTGCAGCGTTGGTGCCGGAGTCGCTGTCCGCTTCGGTGCCTTCCGGCGTCGAGCGCACGATCGTCGATGGCCGGGTCGTCGAAGCCGAGGGGCGCAAGAACGTGAACGCGGTGTTGGTCGCGTCTCCCGAGGGTGAGTTCCGCGTCGGCTGCGACACGTTGGTTATGTCGGTCGGGCTCGCGCCGCGGGACGGCCTGCTGCGGATGGGCACGGACCTTCCCGTGACCGGCGTGGGAGACGTCGTGGACGCGGGAGCCGACGCCGAGCTCGGTGAGTCCGGCTACGTCTGCCTCTGCGAAGACGTCGGTGTGTCCGAGTTGAAGGCCGCTTGGGCGGAGGGCTGGACGAACTCGGAGATCTTGAAGAGGTACACGACCGCGACGATGGGCCCGTGTCAGGGCACGATGTGCGGACGGCACCTGGCGGCGTTCGCACGTGCGGGCTCGGGCTCGCCGGCGGCGGGCGCGCGTACGACGGCACGCCCACCCGCGCGTACCGTTCGCCTCGCCGATATAGCCGGCGGCGTAAACGAGGTCATCGAGAAGCGGACCTCGCTTCACGACGCGCATCTTGGCGCGGGGGCTCTGCTCGACTGGTCGGGGAGTTGGAAGCGCCCCTACAACTACGGCGACGCGGCCGAGGAGTACCGCGCAGTCCGTGAGCGGGTCTCGCTGATGGACGTGGGAACGCTTGGCAAGTTCCTGATAGGGGGTCGTGAC
>JANPEZ010000084.1:0-1808 GCA_031423155.1 Actinomycetes bacterium | reverse complement strand
CGCCCCCTCCGCCGCAACCACCCGCGATTTCGTTCAGATTCCTGGGGTTCGTCGGACCGCCAACCGACCGGATTGCGGCCTTCGAGGAAAACGACACGACATTTGTCGCGAAGGCGGGAGAGATCGTGAAGAGGGAATTCCGCATCGACGAAATCAAGTATGAATCGGTGGTCATCAGTTTTGTGAATCCGCAGTTCAAGGGCCAGGTGCGGGAAATGCCGCTCCTGCGCGGAAAGTAACGGGAGCCATTGGAACGGAAACGGGGGACGCAATTGTCGACGATGAAGCGAGTCGCGGGAACGGCCTTGGTGGTTGGGCTGCTGATGGCCACGGGGTGCGCCGCTCAAAAGGCGTTTCAGACGGCAGAGCAGGAGTCCCGCCGCGAAAACTGGGACCAGGCCGTCCTTCAATACAGCAAGGCGACCGCCTTGGACCCCGGCAATTCGCGTTACGACATCGCGCTCACCCGGGCGAAGCTGAAGGCCTCGGCCCAGCACTTCGAGAAAGCGAAGCGTTATGCGAAGTCCGCGCAGTGGGATCTGGCCGCCGCCGAATACCAGCAGACGTTGCTGCTCTACCCCGGTAATCAGCACGCCGCGGACGAGCTCGATAAGGCGCTGATCATGATCCGCAGGCGCGACGAGCAGCCGTCCGAAATGGAGCGTTTGAAGGCACGCGCTCAAAAAGACGCCCTTGCTCCTCCGAAGCTGTCCGCGAAGTCGAACATCCCCATCCAAGTCCAGTTCCGCGACAGGCCGATCGGCCAGATCTTCGACGTGATCGGGAAGGCGTCGCAGATCAACTTCATCTACGACGAGAAGACCGATCTCAACAAGCCGATGACCATCGAGATCGGAAGCGTAACGCTTGAGCGGGCACTCGACGTCCTGATGCTGCAGACGAAGAACTTTTACAAGATCATCGACGAGCACACCCTCTTGATCGCTCCCGACAACCGCCAGAAGAGGCAGGAGCTCGAAGACCAAGTCATTCGAACATTTTATCTGTCGAGCGCCGATACGAAGCAGGTTGTTGCGGTCATTCGCACGCTTCTGAACTCGCGGCAAGTTGCCGAAAACGACCCGCTGAACTCGGTCTCCATCAAGGACACCCCCGACAAGGTCGCGATCGCGGCAAAGCTGATCGAGTCCAACGACAAGTCGAAAGGGGAGGTGATCATCGACGTCCAGCTCCTGGAGATCAACCACAAGACGCTCCAAACACTGGGCATCGATCTGTCCTCGAAGTCGCTGTCGCTCACGTTTCTGGGCGGAACGACATCGCTCCCTCTGAACAACCTGTCCTCGCTCAAGCAGAAAGGGAATTGGTTGCTCGGGCCCATCCCGAGCGTCGTCCTGAATTTTCTCAAGAGTGACACCGACACCAAATCGATCGCTTCGCCTCAGATCCGGGTGAGTGAAGGAGAAAAGGCCGAAATCGTCATCGCCAACCGCGTGCCGATTCCCAATACGTCGTTCAACAGTTCGCAGACGGCGGGCGGCAACATCGTGCCGATCACCTCGTTCACCTATCAAAACGTCGGCATCACGCTGCAGATCGAGCCTCGCGTTCACCACAACAAGGAGGTCACCCTCAAGGTTCAGGTGGAGGTGTCCAACCTAGCCGGCACCTTGGATCTCGGCACCGGGGTGAAACAGCCGATCATCGGCACGCGACAGGTCCAGACGGTCATTCGCCTTCGTGACGGAGAGACGACCCTCTTGGCCGGCCTGAACAAGCGCGCCGACGAGAAGTCGACGACCGGCGTCGCCGGCATCATGGACATCCCCGGCGACGGCGACGTGTTC
>JANPEZ010000083.1:0-3531 GCA_031423155.1 Actinomycetes bacterium | reverse complement strand
GCCGCCATCTCCGGGCGCAGCGGGCGCGCGGACCAGTCGGCACGCTGATGGCGCTTGTCGAGCTTGACGCCGAGCCTCGACTCGACGAGCGCCGCGAGCCCGAACGCGCGCTCCCCGACGAGGCGTGATGCGACCATGGTGTCGAACAGCCCGCGCGTTGCGATACCGAAGTCGCGATGGAGGATGCGCAGGTCGTAGTCCGCGCCGTGGAGCACCTTTCGCACCGCAGGATCTTCGAGCACGCCCGCCAGAGGAGTCATCTCGAGGCCGGCGAGCGGGTCCACGAGCGCGATTCCTCCCGCGCAACCGAGCTGCACGAGACACACCTTCGCATAATAGTGATGGAACGAGTCGGCTTCGAGGTCGAGCGCCAGCGGACCTTCACCGATCCGCTCGACCCAACGCGTCAGCTCGTCGGTCGTTCGGACCGCTGCGGTCTCTTCATGCACGGGTCTGGAGCCTAGCCGCGGCGGCGGGGATCGTCAAGGCGTGGCGGCGCCGGGTGGTGGTGCAGAGGGAGAGTTCCCACAGCTCCCGCGGTTCGACGCGTGCTCGGGCTATTCCTTCGGAGGGCGTCGCCCGCCGATCAGTCCGGCGATGCGGGCGGCATCGGAAATCGAATCCGCAACCGCCACCCCCCAGGTATGCTCCCGCCGTGGACAGCCGCTGGCAAGAGACCAAGGCGATCTTCGAGCGGGCCGTCGAGCTCGATACCGACGCGCGCGAGGCCTTCCTCCGTGACGCCTGCGCCGGGGACGCGAAGCTCGAGGCCGAGGTTCGGCGGATGCTGGCGGCCGACGCCCCGGGCGACTCGTTCCTCGACGGCGGCGCCCAGGCGGCGCTCGGCGCGACCGAAACCGCCGAGTCGCCGTCCCCAGAACCACTGCAGGAATCGATCGGCCCGTATCGCCTGTTGGAGAAACCGGGCGAGGGGGGCATGGGCGAGGTGTGGCTCGCCGAGCAGCGGCAGCCGGTCGAGCGCAAGGTCGCGCTGAAGATCATCAAGCCCGGGATGGACTCGGCGATGGTGATCGCGCGCTTTTCCGCCGAGCGGCAAGCGCTCGCGCGGATGGATCACCCGGCGATCGCGAGGGTTTACGACGCGGGCGCGACGGCGGCAGGCCGCCCGTACTTCGTGATGGAGTACATCCGCGGGCTGCCGATCACGACGCACTGCGACCGCGAGCGGCTGACGACGGGGGAGCGTCTCGGCCTCCTGCTCGAGGTCTGCGAGGGCGTGCAGCACGCGCACCAGCGGGGGATCATCCATCGCGACCTGAAGCCGTCGAACGTGGTGGTGACGCAGGAGGGCGCGCGCCAGGCGCCGAAGATCATCGACTTCGGCGTGGCAAAGGCGACGGAGGGGCGCCGGGGTACCGCGCCAGTCCTCGACCCTACCAGGACTCGGCGCGCTTTATCAGCTTGACTATCGTCATATTAGATAATACTATCTACTTATAGTATGCTTTCAGACTTGATGCCAGACAGTCGGTGGAAACTGCTCAAGGCGTTGTGGCTGGACGGTGCTTCCGGCTCAGTCCATGCGCTCGCCACGCAGTACCAACTGAGCTACTCAAGCGCGCATGCAGAGTTGAAACGGCTGGAGAGGGCTGCTTTCGCCCGTTCCAGGGTTGTAGGCAACTCGCTTGTTTTCGAAGCGAATAGGCCTCAACGTGCTGCGCACGCCATAGACGAACTCGTGCGAGCCTCCGCCGAGGCTGAACCCCCCGAGGGACGCCCACGAACTCTTCAATTGATGGCCGACCTGGCGTCCCTTGGCGCACCCGTTCGTGCTGAAACGGCACCTGCTTCTCACGTGGTACCGGAGGAGACCGTTGCACAGGGCCTGCGATTGACTCATCGCGATCCAACGCTTGCTCGCGTGTATCCAGTCCTTCTCGCTCGAAACCGAGACCGGCTAGACCTCGCGAGATTGAAACACCGAGCCCGTTCCCTCAAAGAGCAGCAAACCCTCGGCTTCTTTCTTGACCTTACAGGGGAACTTGCAAGAGACAAGCGGCTCCAAGCATTCGCGCAGACGCTCAGGGATCGCCGAGTAAGGAGAGTTCGGGATTTCTTCGAAGGCCCTCACGGGAAGTATTCACAGGACTTGGCGAGTCGACGCACTCCGCAGCTTGCGAGAGACTGGCACTTCCGAATGGATATAGACATGGAGAATTTCCGGAGTATTTACTCCAAATTCTGTGGGCAAGAATGACGACGTTCGGCCCCCATCAACTGACTCGGTTCATGAAGTCCATTGACAAGCATCTGTCGGAACCGAGGCGCGTCGTTCTGATAGGAGGAGCGGCGGCATCCCTGGCCTACGGAATCACGCGAGTAACAACCGATATCGACGCGATAGGTGACATTGCGGAGCTTGAAGAAGCGATTCGACTCGCACGCTTGGAAACGGGACTCGCCGTTCCTTTTCACTCCGTCGGCATTTACGACGCTCCCTATCTCTTTGAGGATCGGCTTGTCTCGATCGACCTGGGGCTTCACAGGCTTCAGATCGTCGTGCCGGAGAAGCACGACTTGGTCCTCATGAAAACCGTTCGAGGTCAGGAAAACGACAGAGACGCGATTCAGCAGATCGCAAAAAAGATCGGCATTGATGAATCGACGTTGGTCGATCGATTCAAGAGCGAAATGACGCACGCGATCGGTCGTCCTGGTCACCTCCGCGGTAACTTCCTCTCGGTCATCGAAATGCTCTATGGCGAGCGCGAGGCCGACCGCGTCAGTTCTGAGTTGCCTGATTCAGCGGGATGAAGCCCCGTCGTTCGCCGCCCGCATCTTCGGTCGAGGTCGCTTGGTCGCGAGGATGACGAGTTGCTGGCGGAGGGCTGCCGTGGCGGGGTCAACGGCGCTGTGGGCCTGGACTGGCCGCGAGCTCGGCCGCCGGAAGAAACGGATCGGAAAAGGCCTTGCCGGAAAGTTCGATTCCACGTAAATAGGCAGGTTGGTCTACGTTTCGATTTCACGCCTGATCAGGGGGATCAATATGAAGAAGCTCGTCGTAGCTGTGCTGCTTTCAGTGTACGCAGCCGTGACCGCGGAAGCCGGCCTGCTCAAGGTCGGAGAGGACGTCATCAAGCGTTACGACACCGCGCATCCCTACCAAGCGGCGCCGGAAGGCTCGGCCGACATCGTCTTCGCGAAGACGATGTCGTTCGCCGGCGCGTCGTACATCGCGGTGCACTTCTCACGGTTCAACCTTGCCGCCGGAGACTACGCCATCGTTCGCTCGCCGGACGGACGCCAGTCCTTCAAGTACAGCGGCCTCGGCCGCGGCGACCTCGGCGAGTCCGCCGGAGGGTTTTGGGCGGCGCACATCAAGGGCGATACGGCGATCGTCGAGCTCCACGGCAAAGCCGGCGGAGCCTACGGATTCACGATCGACCGGTACGCGCGCGGCTATACCGAGGAAGAGTCGTCCCCGGAATCGATCTGCGGCGGCAGCGACGCCTTGTCGGCCAAGTGCTACCAGGCGTCGGAGCCGACGATCTACGATCGCGGCCGGGCGGT
>JANPEZ010000082.1:0-17664 GCA_031423155.1 Actinomycetes bacterium | reverse complement strand
CGGGATCTTGGACGCCGACGTCTGGGGATTCAGCGTCCCTCGGATGATGGGCGTCTCGGGCAAACCGGTCGGTTTCAACGACATGATCCTGCCGCTGGAGTCCCACGGAGTGAAGGTCATCTCGATGGGCTTCTTCGTCCCGGAAGAGACGCCGGTGATCTGGCGCGGTCCGATGCTGCACAAAGCGATCGAGCAGTTCCTCGGCGACGTCTACTGGGGCGATCTGGACTTCTTGCTCTGCGATCTTCCTCCCGGGACCGGAGACGTTTCGATATCGCTCGCCTCGTTCCTGCCGGGCGCGTCGATGCTGGTCGTGACCACCCCGCAGGAGGCCGCCCGAAAGGTGGCCGAGCGGGCGGGCAAGATGGCCGAACGGACGAACCTTCGACCCATCGGAGTCGTCGAGAACATGAGCTACTACGTGTGTCCCCATTGCGGCGAACGCGACGAGATCTTCGGAAGTGGCGGCGGCCAGGAAGCGGCGGACACGCTGTCGGTTCCCTTGATGGCTCAGGTGCCGTTGATCCCGGCACTTCGGGAGGGCGGCGATTCCGGACGGCCTCTGGTCCTTTCCGATCCGGACGCGCCCGCGAGCGTCGCGCTACGCGAGGCAGCGCGTCAGGTAGCGAAGGCCACGAAGTCGAAGGTCGGCAAACCTCTGTCCTTGGCGATGTCTGCGCCGGCGAGTGCCGGGGGCCACGATCACTCGGGGCACCAGCACTGAAGATGACCACTCCGTCGAGCGAACTCCGGGCATTCTTCGATCACCACATCTGGGCGACATCGAAGCTGATGGATCCGTTGGAAACGCTGGGCTCCGAGACGCTGGACTCATCGGTCCCAGGCACTTACGGCTCGATACTGGCGACGTTGACCCATCTGGTGTTCGCCGATGACCGTTACCTGACCCGGCTGACGACGACGGACGTCCCCGAGTTCGTGGATCCCGGCTCGAAGCCACTGTCCGAACTACGCCCGATGATGCGCGAGATCGGCGAGCGCTGGACTCAGATGCTCGACGCGTTGGACGCCGGGACGCTTCACGCCCGCATCGTCGACCGCGAGGACATGGACGACCTCGATCACGCGGAGGGTCTGCTGCTCCTCCAGGCCATACACCACGGCAACGACCACCGGACGCAGATCTGCTCGACCCTGGGTGCGCTCGGCCTCGACGTTCCCGATCTCGACGGCTGGGCGTACTGGGAAACGCTCCGCTAGGTCTCCGCCGCGAGTTCGCCCGACCCGGCGTCGTCCGCGGGATGAAGCGCCCACCAGATCAATGTCAGCGCCGAGAGCATGGCTACCGTCAGCGCGGTCCACTGCGAGCCGGTGAACGGGCCGAAGCGCTTGTCGATCCTGAGAGAGTCCTCAAGCACTCTGGACAGGCCGTAGTAGAGACCGAAGGTCAAAGTCAGCACTCCGATGCGACGTTCCTTCTTGCCGAAGAACCACAGGAACCCGAAGAGGATCCCGGCCAGGAGCATGTCGTAGAGGGCGGTCTGGTGAACTCCGACCCCCGAGGCGATGACGGCACCGTTCGCATCGAGTAGCTTCGCGCCGGCCCTGGTGATCGCCTCCTGGTGACCCCCTTGCAGCGCGACCAGGCAGCTCTCCTGGACACAGTTGAAGGGCGGGGCCAGCGCCCCTCCCTCGTAGGTCCATGCCAGTAGCCAGCTCGAGGGCTTTCCGAGGTGATCGCCGATGATCAGGTCCCCGATCCGGCCGATGAAGATCCCGAGAGGAAGTGCGATGGCGGCGCCGTCCAGCACCTGGAAATAGCCGTAGCCCCACTTGCGCATCCTCGGCAGATTGATGAGTATCGCGCCGGCGATCCCCCCGAGCAGCGAGATACCGCCGTTCCAAACCTGGAGCCACTCCGCCGGCCCGGAGAACTCCGAAACGTGGGCTATCACGTAGAAGACCCGCGCCCCGAGGATCGCGCCGACGATCGCCCAAGTCAGCATCGAGCTCATGTGCTCCTTGGTGACACCGCGCCTCGGGGCTATGCGGGTCAGGAGCGACGCGCCGATCATGAACCCGATCGCTATCCCGAGTCCATGTGGAGATATGGCGAAGGAGTCACCGAGGCGGAAGCGGTCAAGGACCGGCCATCCGAGGGAAGCGATCAGGCTGGGCATCGCGCGCAGTCTATCGGCGGCCGGGCCAAAGGCGCGCCACCGCGCGACCCATCAGCAATCCAGCCAGCACGTCGCCGGGGTAGTGAACGCCGAGGTAGACCCGAGAGGTGGCGACGGCGCCGTCCAGGCCCGTTAAGGCGGTTCTTGCGAAGGACCCAAGTCCCAGCTCCCGAGCCGCGACCCGGGTGAAGGTGGTCAGCACCGCCGGGTGGCTGCTCGGCCAGGAGGTGGCGTGGGGCTCGCCGATCATCAGGCGGGTGCCATCGCGGTCGGCTTCGTAGGGCCTCGGGCGGTCGACCACCCTCTTGACCCCTTGGCCCACGAGCCAGGTAGCGGTTGCGGCGGCGGCGGCTTGCGCGGCTTCGCGGCGCCTGCCGAGCAGGGCCAGCGCACCGGCGGCCGCGCCGGCCGCCCAGAGAGATCCGAGCTCGGTGACGCCGAAGAAGAACCGATCCGCCGACTCGCCGTGTCCCTCGTTGATCTTGTGGAAGAGGGCGGTGTCGGCTTCGTGTCCCTGCGGGCGCATGACCATCGCCCCCACGGCTGCGGCCGCACCGGCCAGGGCCACTGCCGCTGATAGGTCCCTAACGCGCATGAGGCCGGACCCTATCAGTCCTCGGCCTGGCGTTTCTGCGCGAGGACTCCGCGTTTGAGCGCGAGCTGGGCGCCGCCGACCACTTGAAGCGAGCGCGCCGCGACGGCGCCGAGCGCTCCGCCGGAGAAGCGATATCCGACCTCCTGTCGGAGCAGGCAGCGATCGTGGGGAAGCGACGCGATAGTGGTCGAGATCTTCGCGTTCAGCAGGCCCCGGAGCCGAAGAACCGAACGGTGCGGCGGATCCCACTCGAGTACCTCGGCGTCGATGCGTGCTCGAACGGCCATGAACCGCATCCTCACGACGTACTTGGAGCCTTCGCTCAGACCACCGGGCGGCACCTGCACCCTTTCTATGTGCTTATCCCAGTGCGGGAGGTTCCTGGGGTCGCTGGTGATCTCCCATACCCGCTCTGCGGGCGCGTCGACCTCAATGGAGAACTCGACCGTCGCCGGGGCCCTCATCCGACCGTCGCGCTCCCGCTCGTCCAGCCCCTCCACCAAACGAACCTCGTCGGCGTGATCCTGACGAGGGCTCCGGCGTCCGGATCGATGCCGGCGGCGAGAGCCCCGGCCGACTTCCTCCCAACGCCCAGATCCGCGAGGGTGAACAACGAGGCCTCGCCCTGGATCATCGAGCCGACCATGTCGCGAGCCCTCCAGGTCGAGGTCCGATCGATCGTCAGTGCGACGAAGGCATCCGGACCAACGTCCGCGAGCGACAGTGCCTCGGCCGGAAGTGCCGCGTAGAGCGCGTGCTCGTCGGCGAGCCACTTGACGGCAAGGACCGTCGGGCCATGGGGACCGGCGAGCGCAAGTGAGGCGTCGCCACTGCGGCCGAGAGCTACTGCGATGTCGGGCGGCAGAGCGGTGAACGGATCACCTCTCTTCTTCGATGCCTTGAATGTCGGATGCGAAATGGTCTCACCACCCCAGCGCGCCCTGCCCTCGGAAACTCCCCGCTCGTCCAGCAGGGCCGTGCGCTCGATGTCTACGCCGACCAGTACGCGGCCCGCGGGGGTCCACGCGAGCGGAACCTGACGGGCATCGACCGCGTAGCCGGCGAAGAACCTCGCGTTCTTCCTGGAGAACCGAAGCGAGGCCTTGGCGATCACTGGAGCGCCGGCGACCGTCGCGCCCCAGGTGGCTGAGTCGAGCAGGTCGTAGGTGCGGACCTCGCCGGTGAACGCGACGGCCAGATCTCCCGACCTGACCAGCCCGGCGACCGAGGAGTCGGTTCTCCAGGCGCGCGCCTTCACGGATCCGCGAGAGGTGGTCAACCATAGGCGTCCGCCCGACATCGCGAACACGAGCGGCGTGCAATGAGGACCGAGCGGGGTCGCCGTCGCAACCGAACAGAACTGACCCTCCTCCAGGACGTCACGGACGGCCGTTGAAAGGAAGCTCACGCTTGAGCCCCGGCGCTCGGTGGTCTGAGCAGCATCCCGGTAGTCCAAACCGCGTGGCATAGCACGCTGGCAAGTATCCCCTTGGTCCAGACGGCGAGCGAGGCCCACACCGCTCCGCCGACCGCGGCTCCGGCGAAGAAGACGAGGCTCCCTCCGGCGGCGTTGGCGATCACGTAGAGGACCCAAGCGAGCGCCGGCCCGGAAAGCACCGGCATGGAAGCTTGCAACCGCGGTTGCGCGAGGCCGCGCCAGAACATCTCCTCGGCGGGAACGGCGATGAGCACGCTCAGGACGAACGCCCACGATGGCGACATATCACGCGCCTTCGCGTACCCGCTAACCACGTGCACCCGGAACGGTTCCCATCGCACCGCGAAAGCAACGAAAGCCATCGTCGCCGCGTAGAGAGCTAAGCCCGCCGCGATCCCGACCACCGTTGCCGCTACGGCGGAGACCCGGCCGGATGCGACGGGCGGGCGGACGAACGCGGCGAGGACTCCCATCGCCGCCAGCACCGGGATCATCAAGTTCCAGAGCGAGTGGCGGCCCTTGGCGACGAACCGCCAGGCTAGGACCTCGACGACGAACCCCGCGGCGATGATCGCGAAGCGCACCGGCTACCTCGGCAGGAAACGGGTCTTCATGGCCAGTTCGGCGACGAACGCCGTGATGACCGCCAGGTAGAAGAACCCCGTTGCCGACTGCACGGCCGACCCACGATCTCCCTTGAGGGTGAGCTTCACCATGACCGCGATGACGGCGGTCGTGACGACGCTGCCGAGCGCGATCCACGGAGCCAACGCGCCGACCGTCAGCAACGGGTTGAACGAGGATGAAGATCCGACTCCGCCGAACCCTCCGGAGATCACAGCGATCGCTTCGGGCACCATCGAAGCCATCAGGATCATCGTGTAGCGGTTGATCGGCCCGCGCGAGAGCCCTCGATCCGTCAGGTACCAGTGGCCGAGCAGCAGGCCATCCAGAACGGCCCCAAGGAAGACCGCGCCGGCAAGGAGTTGGAACAGGGCGAGGACTTCGCCTTGCCTCGCGGTCCCTGCCATGGCGACGAGGGTCGCGATCGAGACGAATACCGAGGCCAGCCCCATCAGCCGAGCGGCGGTCCACTTCTTGAAGAAAGCCAGCATCGTCCACGCCAGGGTCACCGCCGCCGTGGCCATCGTTAGGGAAACGACCGAGGCGCCCGGCTCGGTCGCCGATGAGGCCGAGAACCAGGCCGAACCCGCCAGAACGACGATTATCGCGCCCGTCAGCTTGAAGAAGCCGCGCTTCACCTCGGTCCACAAGGGAGAGAGCCACAGCAGGGCGAGCGCTCCGGCTACCGTCTCGGATAGGACGACCGCGACCACTCCCCCGGAACCCGTCACCTATCGCTCTTCCTCATCCGCACCAGCCTACCCGGCGCCCCAGCGGCGGGGCGGGCGTAACCGAGAGCGCCCGGTAGGCTGACTCGTCATGGACGACTGGCGTTCCTACGACGGCGTCGCCGAGGCTTACGAACGGGCCAACGGCTCTCGTTTCGGCGTCGTCGGCCGCGACCTGATCGCGATGGCTGCGCCTTTGCCCGATGGTCCTCGGGTCCTGGATGTCGGAACCGGGACCGGAGTCACAGCGACCGAGGCCGCGGCGGCGGGCGCATCACTCGTCATCGGTGTCGATCAGTCCACCCGGATGCTCGCCGTGGGCAAGGCCGCCAGAGACGGCTTCCGCCCGGTTGCCGCGCGGGCGGTCGATCTTCCCTTCCGCGACCGCTCGTTCGATCTGGTGACCGGGACCTTCGTCCTGAACCATTTCGCGAAATACGAAACGGCCCTGTTCGACATGATCCGGGTACTGCGCCCGGGCGGGCTTATCGCGCTCGCGACCTGGGGCCCGGGCTTGGACGAGCTGCAGCGCACGTGGCGCGGGCTGGTCGAGGGAGTCGTCCAGGAGACGATGCTGGAGGATGTCGTGCGCCAAGCGATCCCCTGGGAGAGCCGCTTCTCCGATCGCGAGAAGCTGGAGGAGGCTCTCATGCGATCCGGCCTGACCCGGGTAAGGACCGAACCTGCCGCCTATCGCTTCACGTTCACGATCGAGGAGTACCTGGACGGCCGCGAGGCATCCGCCACGGGAAGGTTCGTTCGCTCGATGCTCGGCGAGGAGGGCTGGAAGGCGTTCCGCGAACGCGCCGGCGCCGTTTACACCGAGCGCTTCTCCGATCCCCTGAACGACTTCCGCGACGTGATCCTGGCGGTAGCGACGAAACCGTAGCCCTAGCTCAGATCCAGGACCCGGAAAGACTCGGCGTGCTGAACCCCGATCCTGGCCCCCTCTTCAGCCGCATCCTTCGCCAGCTCCTCCTGGAAGAACTTGATCCCCTCCCCGCTGACCTGGCTCTCGTGCAGGAACAACGCGTCCATCTTGAGTCGAAGGAAGCCCGTGATGTCTTCGCGGTGATTGGGGTCGTTGGTCCAGCCGAGCCAGATGTCGTGAACCTCCTGCGCCGCAAGGCCTTCGGCAAGCTGCTCGGAGAAGAAGTGGGGATTGCCCGAACCCGGAAAGGCGCTGTCAAGAGCGACCACTCCCGCGGTGCGATGGTCGGAGTGGTTGTAGTAGCGGTTGTCGAAGAACCACGAAGTGGGGTCGCAGGAGACCAGCGTCTCGGCGCGGACCTCGCGGATGCGGCGGACGACGGACTCGCGAGCGTCCTCGGTGTTGGCCAGCTCGCCGTCGTGGGTCGACAGCACGACGGCGCTCGTCAGGCCCATGAGAGCGGCGGCCGCTTGCGTCTCCGCCGCCCTGGTTGCGGCGAGGGCGACTCGATCCAGGTCCGGATCCGACGAACCTCTGTCGCCGTTGGTCAGGACCAGGAGATGGACCTCGCGGCCCGCAGCCGCCCATCTGGACAGCGTTCCTCCCGCAACGATCTCGGCGTCGTCGGGGTGAGCGAAGACCGCGATGACGGGTCCGGTCCGATCCTGCGTCACAGCTACTTGCCGGCTGCCTGGGCCAAGACGTAGTGGACGAGCGCGCGCACCGGCGTACCGGTGGCTCCACGCGGCGACAGGTCGGTACCGCGCTCGGCGAAGGCCGGCCCGGCGATGTCCAGATGGACCCAGGGCATGTCGCCCACGAACTCCTCCAGGAACAGCGCCGCCGTGATCGCGCCGCCCCAGCGCTCGCCGATATTCTTCACGTCGGCGATGGCCGACTCGATCTGAGGACGGTAGTCGCGGAACAGCGGCATCTCCCAGATGGGTTCTCCCGTAGCCTCTCCGGCATCGACGAGTGCGCGGATCAGCGCCTTGTCGTTGCCGAAAGCGCCGGTGATCGACTCTCCGAGTGCCACCACACATGCCCCGGTGAGGGTTGCCGTGTCGACGATCGAACTGGGCTTCTTCTCGACGAGATACGCGAGCGCGTCGGCTAGGACGAGCCGGCCCTCGGCATCGGTGTTCAGGACCTCGGAGGTCTTGCCACCCCGGTGCGTGATCACATCGCCGGGCTTCTGCGCCCTGCCCCCCGGCATGTTCTCCGAACACGGGATCGCGGCGATCACGTTGATCTTCGGCTTGAGCTGGGCGATCACTTTGAAGGTCGCAAGGATGGAGGCTGCTCCGCCCATGTCGTCCTTCATCGTCTCCATGTTCTTGGCGTCCTTGATCGAAAGACCACCGGAGTCGAACGCGATCCCCTTTCCGGTGAGGGCGATCGGCTGCTTGCTCCCGGCCCCTTTGTAGGAAAGCTCGATCATCCGTGGAGGGTTCACGCTTCCCTGGCCCACACCCAGGATCCCTCCGAAGCCTCCCTTCTTCAGCTCGGCCTCGGTCCAGACCTTGCAGGTCAAGCCCTGCGCCCTGGCCATCCTCTGGGCCTGGCGGGCGATCTCGGCCGGAGGCATATCGCCGGCGGGAGTGTTCACCAGATCCCTCGCCCAGCAGACCGCGTCGGCGATGATCGTCGCGCGAGCAGCGGCCGCTCTGCATGCCTTCGCGTCCCACTTGGCACCGCCCAGCACCGCGACCCGCCGGATCTTCGAGGCGTCTTCCTTCTTGGAGCGATATCTGTCGAACCTGTAGGAGCCGAGGAAGTACCCCTCGACGACGGCCTGCACGGCCTCGTCGTTCGCGCGCCCGGCGGCCTGCGCCAGCGTCGTGGCGACCGAGCCGAACCGTGAAACGGCCCGGGCCGCTTTGGCCGCGGCCTGCCGGGCCCTGGTTAGGGAGAACTCCTTCTTCGGTCCGACGCCGACGAGCAGCACGGCACCCGCCGCGACACGATCGCCGCCGCGGCGCGTGACCAGCAGGTTCTCCCCTCTCTTGCCCGTCAACTTCGCGTCCGAGTAGGCCTCGGCGAGCTTGACTTCCTTGACCCCCGGACCGGGCTCGGGCCCTTGGAAGACCGGGAGGACCAATACGTCGGCCTTGACCTCGGCGACGGAAGCGGTGGAGAACGAGTACTCGGTCACTTGGGACTCCTTGGATCGACTAGGGGGTGCAGTCTATCCGTGCCTTGTTTAGGCTGTCCGGCCATGAAGCCGAAGGACGTTCGAGATCTCGTCTTCTTCTCAGACGACGAGGCTCGCCACGAGACCCTCTTGGAGACCGAGAAGCTCTGGTCCCAGATCCTGTGCCTTCAGAAGAATCAGTCCTTGGGTCCGATGGGAGACCCCGATTCGGACGCGCTCTGCCTGGTACTGGCCGGAACCGTAGCCGTTCAGGTCGGCAAAGCTCGCGCCAGGATGAGCCAATGGCACTCGGTGACGGTTCCCGCAGGAGAGGACCTGACGGTCAAGAACGCCTCGGAGGAGCCCTCGGTGGTCCTGCTGGTCACTGCCCCTCCGCCGGAGCCTGCCTCCTGAGAACCACCAGGGACAGCAGGAAGGCCCCTGCGAAGGCCGGGATGCTCGCCCCGGCCGCATACCCGGGCACGAGGGGCACCGGCAGATGCAGCCAGGAGTGCAGAACCTTCGTGACGGCATCCACCCACCAGGACGGCCCCGTCGGCACGCACCACTGATAGAGCGCGAACCCCGCAGCCCAGGGGATAAGCGCGCGGGGGTTGAAGCCGGACCGAGCGTTCTCGAACAGTGCCGCTTCCCCGATCCGGCCGCGCCGAAGGACCAGCCAGTCGGCGAGGAAGACCCCGAACAACGGTACGAAGATCGCGCCGATCAGGAACAGGAACGTCTCGAACGTGTAAGCGGCCGATCCCTTCAACATGGCGGCCACGGCCAGTCCGATCGCACCGACCGCGACGATCAACCTGCGAGGTGATGCGCCCGGGAAGACGTTCTGGATCGACACAGCGCTGGAGTACACGTTGGCCATCGCCTGATCCGACTCTCCGGCCAGCAGGGCCAGCAAGACCACCGCACCGCCCGCCGAAGCGGCGATCGTCGTACCCAGGTCGAGCACGTCCGATCCCGAGCCGGCGGCGAGCACGAGCATGGCCCCCAGAGCGTAGAACCAGGCGTTGCCGGCCGCGTAGCTCCAGAAGGTTGCGGCTGCAGCTCGCCTCTCGCTCTTGGCGAAGCGCGTGAAGTCTGCGACGAGCGGGAGCCACGAGATGGGCATGGCTATGACCAGATCGACGGCGAGCCAGAACGGCAGACCTCCGCTGCCGGGGCGATGCCAGAGCGCGGCCAGATCGCCAACGGTGAGCACGCGGAAGGAGATCCAGGCGGCGACCGCCGCGATGATCCACGCACCGAAGCGCTCGAGCCAGCGCCTCACGACGAACACAGGGCCGCTCCAGGCCAGCGCCGTGCAGCCGGCGGCGACGAGCACCAGCCAAAGACCGTAGGCGTCGATCCCGAATAGGTCGCTTGAGATCGAGTCCGCGACCCTGGCCATGGCCCAAAACTCGAAGGCACTCCAGCCCACGAGTTGGATGAGGTTCATCGCCGATGGCAGGTACGAGCCCCGAAGTCCCAGGAGCGGCCGGAAGAGCACCATCCCGGGAACGCGCTCTCGCGCACCAGCTAGCCCGACCAGAGCCAGCGGGAGAGACCCGACGATGCTGCCTACGAGGATCGCGAGCAAGGCGGTCGGAAGACCCAGGGCGGGCACGAGCAACGTGCCCGAGAAGAGGACGAGCAGGCCTATGGACAGGTCTCCCCAGAGGATCGCCAGATCCAGGCCGCCGAACCGGCGCAGATCGTCCGGAACCGGGCGTATGCCCCACTCAGGCGCCGCGTCATGGAGTCGCTGGGCAGGCATCCGTCGCTCCCTCCGCCGGAATGACCCGGTTCAGGTTCGAAGGGTCGCAGGCTCTTCAGCCTGCCTCTCAGCCCGGTGGCACTGGGCTCCCCCGCTTCGCATCCACTGTATGGGGGATGACCCGGGCCCGGCAAGGGTGACACGACAGGGCCCGGCCGTGGCCTAAAGGTGCTCCCCGTTCGTCCGATGACTGCAGAAGCGATGAAGGAAGCCAAGATCTCTGCGCGCCGTACGGGCAAACGGTGGTGGTTCCAGGGCAAGGATGTCCTGACCCCGGCTATCGTCGCCATGGCTTTGTTGGGGCTGGCCGGTGTGGGATTCGCGCAGCACTCGGCTCAATCCAGCGCCAACGAACAGGCCGCGTTCGTGCCGGCATCGTTCTCGATCGCCCAGAAGGTAGCGATCGCCGATGTCTACCTGCTCCAAGCTTTGGGTGGAAACGAGGACGTGGACATCCACACGAAGGTCTTCGGCAACCTGCACGAAGCCGAACGCTTGGTCAAGGCCACCCTCGAGGGAGGACCGACCGGCACCGGCGAATACCTGACACCCGTCGAAGACCCCGAGATCCGTGAGGACCTCGAGCTGCTCCAAGCCCAGGTTCAGAGCTTCAACGCCCTAGCCTCCGAGCGTTTGAACCACCGCGAGCGCGCCGGTCAGATCGGCACCAACACGGATACGCATTCAGACAAGCAATTCGAAGAGATCGTCGCGCAGACGAGGAGCCTGGCGCAGGACGTTCAGCGTCGATCGGCTGCGATGCGCGCGAACCTGCAGAAGATCGACGCGGCCGTGATGGTCATGCTCCTTGCTCTGTTCGTCGGGGTCGGGTTCTTCGCTCGCAAGACTCGCCGAGCCATCGTTCAGAAGAACGCCGAGCTGGAAGTCAGGGTTGCCGAGCGCACCAAGGAGCTGGCCGAGAACGAGGCCCGCACCACCGCGATCGTGAACACCGCAGTCGACGCGATCATAACGATCGACGACAAGGGCAAGATCCGCTCGATCAACCCCGCGACGGAGGAGATCTTCGGCTTCACGAGCGGCGAGCTGATCGGCGAGAGCGTCGGCAAGATCATGCCCTCGGCTGATCGCCAGATGCACGACAACTACGTGAGTCGCTACATCAAGAGCGGCCAGCCCAAGGTACTCGGGATGGGACGGGAGACCACCGCGATGCGCAAGGACGGGACCGAGTTCCCGATCGACATATCCGTAAGCGAGGCCAAGGTCGGTGAGAGCCGCCTGTTCGTCGGACTCATCCGCGACATCACCGAGCGCAAGGCCGCCGAGGAGGAACTGCAGAGGGCCAAGGCCGCCGCCGAGGAAGCCGCGACCCACGATCCCCTCACCGGTCTTTGGAACCACAACCGCATCATCGAGCTCCTCATAGAAGAGCTGGCGCGTTCGGACCGAGATGGCAGTCCCGTCAGCGTGGCAATGGTCGACCTGGATCACTTCAAGCAGGTCAACGACACCTTCGGCCACGTCATCGGAGACGTGGTCCTTACCGAGATCGCAAACCGCCTGACCAACGCGGTCCGCGTCTACGATCGCGTGGGGCGTTTCGGGGGCGAGGAGTTCGTAGTGGTCCTTCCCGGAACCAGCGAGGAAGCCGCCAAGGAAGCCTGCGAGAGGATCCGTTGGGAGATCTCCAAGGACCCGATCCAGACCGAGGCCGGGCCGATGGTCGTCACCGCGAGCCTCGGCGTCGTCTCGCGCGTCGGCGCGCTCGGCAACGACGCGACGGCCCTGCTGGTCGCGGCGGACACGGCGCTGTACGAAGCCAAGGAGTCGGGCCGCGACCGGGTCACCGTCGCCGCCGCGTCCTAAGTTTCCAGTTCCTCTCGGAGTCCCTTCGCTCCACCTTTCATCAGATGTCGCATCAGTGGCCGGTATGCGATCAAGGCCAGCTCCCCCAGCAACGGCACCGGTAGTGAAACGTCTTCCGTCCAAGTGAATCTCGAACCTTCTCCGGCCTCCTGCAGGGTCCACTCCCCCTCGCCCCGAACGAAGCTCCGGTGAGCCATGAGGAGCCGCCGGGGAGGGTCCCACTCCAGGACCTCGAGTACCTCCGTGAAGGCAGGAACACCCAGGACCCGGGTCTTGACCGCCACCCGCACACCGGTTCCTTCGCGGTTCGGGGTCAGGACGCGCACCGAATCCGCGTCCTTCATCCACTCGGCTTGCCGCTCCCAGTCCAGTAGCACGTCCCAGGCGCTGCCGGGTGGCAACGGAAGGCCGATCTCGACGGAGACCCTCACGCACCCGCCGCCGTCTCACGCAGCGGCACGAGGCCGGAGTTCTTCGGATGCGAGGGTAAGGTTTCGGGGCAGGCCCAGGCGAAGCCCAGCGCCACCAGACAGGGCAGAGCACTCATCGCGATAGCCCATCGCAGTCCGAACGCGTTAGCCATCCAACCGGACACCAAAGGTCCGACCGTTATGCCGAGATCTCCGACGAACCGGAACACTCCGGCCGCCGTACCCGAGAGGTCTTCGGGGACCACATCGGCGAGCATCGCGGCGGGGGCAACGCTGCCGAGTCCGGTGGTGATCCCTAGGACCCCGAGGCCGATCATGTAGCCGGTCGCGGTGGAGACCATCGCCAGACCCGGCAGCGCGAACGTCATCAACACGAGGCTGATCGTCAACAGCCTCTTGCGCCCGAACCGGTCGGTTGCCGATCCCGCGGGGAAGAGCACCAAGAACTCGGTGAGCGAGGAGACCGCGATCCCTACCGATACGCCGAGCTCGTCCAGGCCGATCTGATCCTTTCCGAAGAGCGAGATCAATGTGAGGTAGACCGCGCCGACGAGCCACAGGGTTGCGAACTGGACGACCATCACGGTGACGAGTGGGCGGCGCCAGGGTAGTCGCCGGATCGCGCCGCGGTGGCCCTCCTCCGGTGGCCCGCGGCGCTCGAGCTTTCGGATGAAGCGGAAGTACAGAGCCGCCGCAGCGAAACAGGTCACCGCGTAGACCCACAGGGGGCTGGCCAGTCCGAAGGCATGGGAGATGAACCCTCCCAGGGGCGGACCCGCTATGAAGCCCAGGTTGAACGAGCCGTAGTAGGCGCTCATCGCCCTGCCCATCTGCTCGCGAGGAACCGTCCGGAACAGGTAGGAAAGGAGCGCCGCGAAGAAGAGCGCGGACCCGATGCCGCCGGCGGCGCGGAAGACAACCAAGAGCGCGAAGTTCGGCGCCAGCGCCGCCAGGGCGGTGGAGATCCCGACGATGATCGCCCCTATCGTCGCGATGGCGCGCTCGCCCCACCGGTCGACGAAACGTCCGGAGATCACGTCGAAAACGAGCCTCGTCAGGGAGAAAGCGGCCGTGAGGATGCCGACAGCGCGATAGTCGACGCCGAACGATCGCGCGTACAGGGGCAGCACCGGGGCCAAGATCCCGAACCCGAGCATGATCACGAAGCTGCCGAGGACCACCGCCCTTACCTCGGGCAGGCGAAGGACGACGCGGATACCTCCATGGTCCGGCGGGCTCATCCCGCCGAGTCTACGGACGAACCCAGGCCGGTCCTACGGCTCGAACGGCATGGAGAAGCCGACGAGCGAGTCGCCTGCCGGCCCTTCCGGCTGATCCACCCATCCTCCTGCCAGCTGGGCGCGCTCTTGCAGCGCAACGCGTCCGGAGGCAGGCTCCGTGTCCGTCGCCGGAGCTGCGTCGTGTCCTATCCGAACCGAAAGGGCCTCTCCGGCTTCCTCGATGAACACCGAGACCCTGTGCGCGCCGCCTGCGACGGCGGCCGACACGACCTCCTGGAACAGCCGGAACGCGGCCGCCCTCTGCCTGTCGGGCAGCTCCCTGGATCGGCCGGCGTCCACCTCGAAGGACTCCAGGCGCCCGTCCTCGATCGCGCGACCGAGGTACTCGCGGACGGCGTCCGCCAGGCCGTCACGATCGAGCGTTCGCGGACGCAGTTCACTGACGAGGCCGCGAAGCCGCCCGACAGCGCTCTCCACCGAGCGCCCGAACTGATCCAGAGCCTCGATCTGCTTCGGGTCCTCCACGCTCTTCTTCAACATGTCGAGCCTCAGACGGACCGCGGTCATCTCCTGCAACGAGCGGTCCTCGATGCCTTCGGCCATCCGGGATAGGTCGTGTTCCTGCGCCTCCACAAGTTGGGACAGCATCTCGCGATTGGAGCGATCGGCCGCGCGCAGAACCTCCAAGCCGCTTCGAACCTCCCTCTCCGCCTCACGCTCTTGAGTAACGTCGCGAGAGATGGAGATGTAGTGGGTGGTGCGCCCGGAGTCGTCGCGGATGGGACTTACCGTCAGTGCTCGATCGAAACTCGTCCCGTCCCGGCGGTAGGTCAGGACCTCACCTTCGAACGTCTGTCCGCCTTCGAGCGTGGCCCACAGCTCGGCTTCCGTCGCCGTATCCGTGCCGGGGCCGTACAGGATGCTAGGGGGCCGCCCGATCAACTCGTTCGGTTGGTAGCCGGTCTGAGCCGAGAAAGCCTGGTTCAGATAGACGATCACTGCCCGCTCGGTTCCTTCGACGACCTCAGTGATGACGACCCCTTGGGTGGTGTCCTCGATCGCAGCCCTGGCTATCCGAAGATCCTGCTCCGCAAGGCTTCTCGCGGTGATGTCTGCCACCACCCCGATGTAGCCCGTCAACTCGCCGGCGTCGTCGCGGATACCGATCGCGTTGCCTTGAACGCTGCGTACCTGTCCGTTTCCTCTCAGGAAGCGGTACTCGCCGGAGAACACCCGGCGCTCGCTCATGGCTGCGTTCCACTCTTCGTAGACCCACGCCCGGTCGTCCGGGTGAAGGGCCTCGGCCCAGCCATTTCCGAGTGCCTGGCCCAGCGGCATCCCCGCGATCTCGCACCAGGCCTCGTTCACGTAGTGACACCGTCCGACCGCGTCGGTCTGGAAGATGCCGATGGGGGCCTGCGAGGCCAGGGCCTCGAATCGCTCGAGGCTCTCTCGAAGCGCTCGGTCTGCTTCGATCCTGTCGCTGATGTCGTACATGACGCCTTGGTACAACCAGGAACGTCCGTCATCGCGACGCTTCAGGAGTCGGGCCTCATCGTGAACCCACAGCGCGTGCCCGTCCTTGTGGAAGGTCCGGTACTCGGCGACGAACGGCTCCCCCGAGCGCTCGGCTTCCTCGCTCGCTCGAACCACGCGGTCTCGATCGTCCGGATGGATGAGTCCGATCCATAGATCGGGATCCTCGTTCCATTCCTCGGGGGTGTACCCGATCAGCCCCTCGATCTGCGGGCTCGCGTAGCAGGGGGCGTCGGGACCCGATTCGACAGGATCGAACTCCCAGATGTACGTGACCATCGGGAGTCGCTCGACCAAGGTTCGGAAGCGCTCCTCGGCCGATCGGAGGGTCTCTTCGGTGACGACCCGGTCTGAGATGTCCCGGATGCTCAGGACTATCGCTGAGATCGTCGGGTCATCGAGGCGGTTGTTGATGGTGGCCTCCATCCAGCGCCACGACCCGTCCTTGTGCTTGGCCCGCGCGCGCTCCTTGGGGGGTCCGGCCCCCTTTAGGGTCTGCTGCAGAGCGGTCATCACCTGCGCCAGGTCGTCCGGATGCACCAGGTCGAAGATGCTCCTGCCCATCAGTTCGCCCGGCTCGTACCCGAGCACGTTGACTACCGAGGGACTCTCGAACTTGACGAACCCGTCCTCCCCGATCAGCGCGATCGTGTCGAGCGAGTTCTCGATCAATGCCTTGTAGTAAGCGTGCTGACTCGCGAGTTCGGCTTCGGCGATCCGAGCTCGTTCCGCCTCCTCCCTGGCAAGCGAGACGTCCTGAGCGAACCCGGCGAAATAAGGGGTGCCGTCATCGGCAAGGACCAGGGACCCGCGGATCCTCATCGGGAAGGTAGAGCCGTCCTTGCGCAGTCCGACGACATCTTCGTCTATGCGCCCGCCCCCGCGGAGCTCTCCGGCCCAGCGAGCCGTCTCGGCCGGGTCGGGTTCGGCCAGAAGCATCGACGGCGGGCTGCCGAGCAGGTCATCGACCGAGAAGCCCGTCATCTCGCTGAGGGTTTGATTCGCGTAGACGATCGAAGAGTCGGCGGGATCCGCCGAGGCCGTCATGATCAAGACACCGGCGAAGGCGTGGTCTACGACCTGCGCGAGCAGACCGAATCCGGCCAGCTCGGCGCGCACTTGCTCTTCCACGTGGCTAGTCTTCCCTCCCGAAAGAGCTCACGGACCCTTCGAAGAGCATCGGAGCCTGCTGGGAGGAACTTGACGCCTCGAAGGCCCTGGCGAAAGGACCACCGAAGTGCAACGAGGAGCAGCGGTCGCGGCCGGCCTGGTTACGCCCTCTGGGCTGGTCGAACGCGCTGGGCTGGCCTGGGAGGACGGCGTCATAGTGGCCATAGGCTCGGATCTGCCTTGGAGGCCGGACCAAGGAAGCCCCGATGAGGGACTCATCGTCCCCGGATTCGTCGACTGCCACGTGCACCTGCCTTTCTTCGGCTGGCGCGCCGACGAGTTCGAGGCTCGGCTGGCGGGCGTCAGCTATCGCGAACTTCACGGCGAGGGAGGCATCTACCGCAGCAGCCGGCTCCTGAACGAAGCCTCGGATGAGGACGTTCTCGCCTTCTGCCGGCCATTGGTCGCCGAGATGGCCGCACACGGGACTACCGCTTTGGAGCTGAAGACCGGATACGGGCTCTCGCTCGAGGCCGAGTTGCGCCAGGCCCGTCTCGCGCGCGCCCTCGCGGAGGAAGCGCCCCAAACGTGCACCGTGACCCTGCTCGCGTGCCACGCGGTGCCGCAGGGGATGGATCGCGCGGATTGGGTACGGACGGCCTGCGAAGGGTTGATCCCCGCGGCTGCCGCCGAGGGCCTCGCAGATGCCGTCGACATCTACGTCGAAGACATCGCCTTCTCACTCGAGGATCTTTCCGCGGTTGCCGAGGCGGCGGCGCGGGCAGGTCTGCCCCTGCGCTGTC
Organism: Actinomycetes bacterium; assembly: GCA_031423155.1. Lineage (GTDB taxonomy): Bacteria > Actinomycetota > UBA4738 > UBA4738 > HRBIN12 > JANPEZ01. Next base: position 348 of record JANPEZ010000082.1, on the reverse strand, counting down.
ACGCGGATCAGCTGGGGCCGTCCGGAGCGGCCGAGGCGGCGGTCGCACTCGGCGCGCGTAGCGCCGATCACCTCAATCACACAGGCCCCGAGGGCGTTCGCGCGCTCGCAGGATCCGCTACCACCTCCGTCCTGCTTCCCGCGTCGACGTTCTTCCTGAGGGCCGGGGCTCCCCCCGCGGCGGCCCTGCGCGATGCCGGGGCCACCATCGCCATCGCAAGTGACTTCAACCCCGGCACCTCACCCGTGCTGTCCATGCCCGAAGTGATCGCGATGGCGTGCACCGTCTACGGCATGTCCCCGCTCGACGCGCTCACCGCCGCGACCGCGGCACCGGCGAAGGTTCTCG
>JANPEZ010000081.1:0-1514 GCA_031423155.1 Actinomycetes bacterium | reverse complement strand
GGGAGGTCTACACATTCGTCATCGGTTCAGCCGGTATTGATGGCCACAACACAGATGCCCCCGGGTTCGCACGGTTCCTGGATCGTGACGCCGTCTTCGATCCCGCCGGCAAGATCGCTATGATCTTCGGGGCGGGAGGAGCGGCGCGTGCATGCGCTCTGGCGTTGGCCCGTGCCGGACTCGCCATGGTCACCGTCGCGGCTCGGGACCCGGCCAGGGCCGAAGGGGTCGCCGAAGCCCTGGACGGCTTCGCCACCAAGGTCGCGGCGACGCCGTTCGAAGCCTCGGGGCGATTCGATCTGGTCGTCAATGCGACTCCCCTGGGCGCGGCAGGTGAGGATCTTCCTCTGCCGGAACTGATGGAGGGAACACTCGTCGTCGATCTGCTCTACAGGCCGACGATCACGCCCCTGCAGGTGGCTGCCAGGCATGCGGGCGCGAGCGCGTTCGGCGGGCTGGGACTCCTTCTGCACCAGGCCGCGCTCTCCTTCGAGCTGTGGACGGGACGCCAGCCTCCGATGTCGGCCATGTCCGCCGCCGCTCTCAGCGAGCTCGCGTGAGTTTCGCGAAGGAGTAACCCAGCTCAAGAGCCGGGGCACCCGCTCCGATGCACCGGATAGGTAGATGGACGACTACTCCGCACTCGCGCAACGGGTAGCGGTCAGTGTCGGGGACGTGCGGGGCTGCATCATCCTGTCCAGGGACGGGATGGTCCTGGGGGTTTACCCCGAGGATGACGAGGCTCAGTCCAAACCCGCCTGGCTTCAGTTCATGGCGCTCGGAACGCCCGAGAAGAGCTTCGTCGAGTTCGCCGATCAGATCTGGACCTTCGTTCACCGCGGCGCCTACTCGGCCTTCGCGGTCGCTGGTACCTCGGTGCGCCCCGGTGTGCTGCTCGACATGATGGAGCAGGCCCTCATGACCGCCGAGGAGGCCCGAACCAAGCGCGAGCCCCTGAAGCTGCCCGAGGTTGGCGTGGCTCCCAGTGGCAAGCCCCGCAGCGCCCTTCACCCGGAGGCCAAACCCGCGGTACCCGAAACAGTGGACGCCCGTTCCAGGGCTGCTGCGGCCGACCAAGCCAAGAAGGGTTCCAAGGGCCCGGAGGCTACGGCTCCCGATGTTCCCGAACCGCATCATGCCCCCGAACCCAAGCTCATGTCGGCCTCCGAACCAGCCGAAGAGGAAGCGGAGGAGGAGGTCGGTGAAGTCGACCGCGTGATGCTCGCGCAGGAATTCAGCCGATTGCTACAGGAAGACGGTTCCGATGACGAATAACTGCTCTAACCGACCTATGCCGGAAGGACCATGGCGACCGTAAAGCGCAAAGCGAAGCAGCTAGGCCAGATCCTGATCGAGCAGGGCTTGATCGACCAGGCCCAGCTCGACCAAGCTCTCGAGGAGCACCGAAAGACGCCCAAGTCGCTGGGGCGCGTGCTCATCGACCTAGGCCTGATCAAGGAGTCCGACCTGGTTCGAGCTCTGGCCGAGCAGGTCGGCCTGGAGTTCGTCGACCT
>JANPEZ010000080.1:0-9920 GCA_031423155.1 Actinomycetes bacterium | reverse complement strand
GCTCTCGTCGGCCTCGGCCAGGAAGATATCCCCTGCTCCGGCCCGGGCCCCGCTCCCGCTCTCGTTCAGGTCTCCCCCCACGACGAAGGTCGGGTCAAGGCCCGAACGCTCAAGGATGGTTGCGATCATCGACGTCGTCGTCGTCTTACCGTGCGTGCCCGCGACCGCGATGCAGCGTCGGCCTTCCGCCGCTGCCGCAAGCGCCTGGGCGCGCGCCCAGACCTCGATCCCCTTCTCGCGGGCGGCCAGCAGCTCGGGGTCGCCTTCATGGATGGCCGTAGAAACGATCACCGCATCGGGGCTCCCCAGGCGTTCGGGGTGATTCCCCGCGTACACCTGCGCGCCTGCATCTGACAGCTCTCGGAGCCCTTTCGAGTCCTTCAGATCCGAGCCGGAGACCCCTATCCCGCGCGCTAAGAGCAACTTGGCCAGGTTGCGCATCCCCGCGCCACCTATGCCGATCATGTGAACGCTCTCGATGCCCTGGAGCCCCGGCACTAGCAGCGTCGGGATCGAGCCGGCCGGGGGAAGGTAGGGGGAATGTGTGCTCATCTATCCGCCGACTCCCATGACGAGGTCTGCCAAAGCCTCCGTGGCGTCCGGCCTGCCCCATCCTGCCGCTGCCGATCCCATCTGCTTGAGTGCGAACGGATCATCGATCAAGGACACGATCCGCATGGCCAGATCGCGTGGATCCAAGTCCGCATCCGAGATGACCCGGGCGCCACCCGAGCGCTCGAGCTCCCGTGCGTTGGCCGACTGATGATCCGCCGTCGCGTGAGGATACGGCACGAGTATGGACGCCGATCCGCAGACGGCGATCTCCGCGATGCTCGTCGCCCCCGCTCGCGCTACGACCAGATCCGCCACAGCGTAGGCAAGCTCCATACGGTCCAGGAAGGGCAGGGCCCTTACGCGCATCGCACCCGAGTCGCTCAGTCGCGCGGTAACGAGGTCTAAGTGGGCAGGACCCGTCAATACCAGCATCTGCAGATCATCTCGCTCACTGAGGACACCGAAGGTTCCCGCTAGAGCCAGGTCCAAGCGCAGCGCGCCCTGGCTGCCGCCGAAGGCGACGATCGTGCGCCGGCCCGATTCGAATCCGAATGCCGCTAGGGCCTCCCGAGCGAGCTCTTCCCTGTCCAGCGGGACTCGGAGGATGCGGGCTCTGACCGGATTGCCGGTGACGGTGACGCTCACCGACTTCGGGAAGCGCCGGCCAGCGTCCTGGAAAGATACCGCTACCTCGTCCGCGAAGCGTGCGAGGAATCGATTGGCAAGTCCCGGCACCGCGTTCTGCTCGTGCAGGACTATGTGGCGCTTGTCTCGCGCGGCAGCGACGACGGGCGGAACACTGACGTAGCCGCCCATCCCGACCACGACATCAGCCCCAGCGATCAGCGGGCGACAGGCTCGAACGGAGCGAGCCAGGATCGCCGGGGTGGCCAGTGTCGTTGCGGACAGCTTCCGCGCGAATGGCTTGGCTTCCACGGCAGTGAAGGGGATGCCTGCCTCCGGAACGAGTCTGGCCTCGAGCCCCGAAGCGGTGCCGAGGTAGCTCACTTCCACCCCGTGATCGGCGGCCAAGCGCTGAGCGAGGCTGATGGCGGGGAACACGTGGCCGGCAGTTCCGCCGCCGGCCACGACGACCTTCACTTGCGGCCCTTCCTCTTCGGATTCACGGCCCGCTTACCCGAGGCAGTGCCCGTGCCGGCACGCGCGATACTCGCCAGAACCCCGACACCGACCAGGCTCGCGACCAAGGCGGACCCCCCGTAGGAAACGAACGGCAGGGGGACGCCGGTGACGGGAAGCAGTCCGGTGACGGCTCCGAGATTCACGATCGCCTGGAGCCCTATCCAGCCCGTCAACCCAGCTGCGAGGAGTCGGCCGAACGTGTCGGGAGCTCTCATCGCGATCCTGATACCGGCGAAAACCAAGATCCCGAACAGCGACAGGACAACGAGTTCCCCGAGCAGCCCCATCTCCTCTCCCAAGATCGCGAAGATGAAGTCCGTGTGCGCGTTGGGGACGTACTGCCATTTCTGACGGCTCGCACCCAGCCCGACCCCGAGCCACCCGCCCGACCCCAGAGCGATGTACCCCTGGATCAGCTGGTATCCCGCGCCCTGAGGATCGGCCCATGGGTTTCGGAATGAGAAGAAACGCGTCGCGCGGTAACTCTCGCCGAAGACGAGCGCGACGCCGGCCACCGTGGCCGCGAACCCGGTCCACATCAGGTGCTTGGCGCGGGCGCCCGCGGCGAAGAGAAGTACCGATACCGATCCGCAGAGAACGATCGTTGTACCCAGGTCCCTTTGAAGGATCACGATCGCCGAGACCAGCAGGGTGACCGGCAGGAGGGGAAGGAGCAGGTGTCCCGGATCGTGCAGCTTCTTGTGTTTGGCCGTTAGGACCTTCGCACCGAACGCCAGTATCGCCAGCTTGGCGAGCTCCGATGGCTGGAAGGTCACCGGACCCACCCCGATCCATCGCGAAGCCCCGTTCGCCGAATGACCCGCCATGAGCGCGACCAGCAGCAGGACGACGGTGCCTGCGAGCAGCGGGATCGCGAGCTTCTGCCAAAGGCGGTAGGGAGCTCGCGCCGCCGCGAACATGGCGAGGATCCCTATACCGGCGTAGGCCAACTGGCGATTGAAGAACATGAAGCTCGATCCGTACTGCGCGTAGGCCGAGACGGAACTGGCCGACAGCACCATCACTATCCCGGTGGCGGTCAGCAGCGCCGTCGGTGCCAGGAGCAATGCGAGGTTCCGCCGCGTGATCGCCGCCGGATCCTTCCGGGGGCGCAGCGGGGTGCGGACGAGCCGCAGCGCTGGGCGGGCGGTCTTCGAAGAGCGCGCGACGCGTTTCTTGGGTTTGCCCGATCCCGTCCTCACAGGGGCCGCAACGTGATCGGACCTGCGGGCTCGGCCGGTCGCTCGATCAGCCATGCGCGCCCTCCCTGCTCGAAGTCAGGGAACGTGCCGCCGACGCGAACCTCTCGCCTCTTTCCACGTAGTCCTCGAACATGTCCCAGCTCGCGCAGGCCGGCGCCAGCAGGATCGTACTCGTCGGGCCGGCCAGCTCGAACGCTACGCCGACGGCCTCCTCGATAGATCCCGCCTTCCGGGTAGGGATCAGCGGATCGAACGATGCCACCAGTTCGTCCGCGGCCTCTCCGATCGCCACGAGCCCCCGCAGTCGATCCGACGCTCGAGTGAGTTCGGAAAGGGAAACACCTTTACTGCGACCCCCTGCGATGAGGACCACGTCGTCGAATGCCGCTACCGCGGCAAGCGCCGCGTGTACGTTGGTCGCCTTGGAGTTATCGACGAACCTGACTCCACCGAGTGTTGCGACCGTTTCCCCTCTGTGAGAGGCGGGCGTGAACGTCTGCAACGCAGTCGCTATCGCTTCCGGTGCTACTCCGAACGAGAGCGCGGCGGCCGCGGCCGCGGCCGCATCCTCCCGGGATCCAGCGCGTTCCGCACCCGGTCTCCCCAATCGTTGTGTCTCCTTGATGCGCGACACGAGTTCGCCATCTACATAGCCGATCTCGCCGGGTCCCGGCTCGGCGGAGGCGGAGAACCAGACGAGTTCGCATCCTGCTCGGCGTGAGATCTCGGCCGCTGCCGGATCTTCGGCGTTGCCGACGTGAACATCTTCCCCGCTCTGACAAAGGAAGATGCGAGCCTTGGCGGCGGCGTAGGCCTCCTGCGAGCCGTGCCAGTCGAGGTGATCGGGCGCGACGTTCAGCAGCACCGAAACTTGCGGATGGAAGTTCTCGTGGAACCTCAGCTGGAAGGACGATGCCTCGACGACCAGCGCTTCGTGACCCTCCCCTGCCGCCGACGGGAACGGGTGCCCTATGTTGCCGCACTCGATCGCATCGATACCCGCTGAGCGAAGCATGGACGCGATCAGGGCGGTGGTCGTGGTCTTTCCGTTCGTGCCGGTAACGGCCAAGTACGGCACTTCGCAGATGAGGGCCCCAAGTTCCAATTCGCCCCACACGGAGATGCCCCCCTCTGCCGCCCAGAGCAGTATCGGAGCCGTCTCGGGGACTCCCGGACTCGCGACCACGATCGTCGCATCCTTCAGGTGCCACGGTTCATGCCCTCCGGCGAAGACCTCGGCGCCGAGTGCCGACAGCTCCTCAGCGGCCGGCAGGCGGTCGAGCGGTCGCTCGTCGGAGACCCGAACGGTCGCTCCCTCGCGCAGCAGGGCCCGAACGGAAGCCACACCGCTCACCCCAGCGCCGACCACGACCGCTCGTTCGCCCTCGAAGCGTCCGGTCACCCCAGGCCTCCCCGGGCGATGAAGTCCATATAGAACAGGCCAAGGCCCGCCGCCACGCTGAGGCCCGAGATGATCCAGAACCTCACGATCACTGTGAACTCGGGCCAGCCCGCCAACTCGAAATGGTGATGGATCGGAGACATCCTGAAGATCCGGCGGCCGAAACCGCGGAACGAGATGACCTGGAGGATGACCGACATCGTCTCGATGACGAACAGGCCGCCCAAGATCACGAGCAGGAGTTGCGTATTCGTGGCGACGGCGAGTGCTCCGAGGAATCCGCCTATCGCCAGAGAACCCGTATCTCCCATGAAGATCCGCGCAGGCGCAGCGTTCCACCAGAGGAATCCGGCCACCGAACCCATCAGGCCCGCCGTAGCGATACCGATGTCTAGCATCGTGTCCCCGTCGACCGGGTAACAGGCCGCCGCGAAGTCCAGCAGCTCGCACGTGTGGCGGAACTGCCAGAACGCGACGAACACGTACGCCGAGAGGACCAGGATCGAAGACCCCGATGCGAGTCCGTCGAGTCCGTCGGTGATGTTGACCGCGTTCGAAGAGGCGGTAAGCATGATGAAGACCCAAACGAAGAAGAAGACCCCCAGGTGTATCCCGGTCTCCCGCACGAAACTCAGATCCGTGGAGGTGCCCGAGCCCTCGGAGAAGTGGGAGGCCACGAACGCGAACACGATCGCGACGACGGCCGTCCCCCCGAACTTGGCCGCCTTGCCCAGGCCCAGGGAGCGACGACGCTTCACCTTGATGAAATCGTCCAGGAATCCAACCACCCCGAACCCGAGCGCCACCGCAACGAGCGACACACCCATCGCCGTGAAACCTGTGAAGAGCAGTCGCGTCGCCAGATAGGCGCTGACGAGACCGAGCAGGATCACGATGCCGCCCATCGTGGGAGTCCCCATCTTCTCCATGTGGGTGTGAGGGCCGTCCTCCCTGATGCGCTGACCCCAACCCCAGGTCCGGAACGAGCGGATGGCCAGCGGCGTACCCAGAAGCGTCACCGCGAGCCCGATCGCAGCGGCCAGCAGGATGGCGGTCATCGCATCGCCTCAGCCAGTTCCTCAAGGCCCGCGACCCGCGAGGCTTTGAACAGGACCAGATCGCCGGCTTCAGCAACACGCTTAACGTCGGCTAAAGCCTCAGCCGGGTCGTCGTAGGAGGCAACGTTCTCCGGCTCTACGCCTTCGCGCAGACCGGCTCGCGCGATGCCGCGGGCCTGCTCACCGACTGTGATCAAGCGATCCACCCGGATGCGCGCGGCCAGTACTCCGAGCTTGTCGTGCTCCTCGGCTGCGATCTCGCCGAGCTCTGCCATCGGACCGAGCACCGCGATGAACCGCCGGCCTCGAGACATCCAACGTGCCGCCTTCAGCGCCGCGGACATCGACTCGGGGTTCGCGTTGTACGCGTCGTTGACGACGATGATCCCCTCTGTGCTGGTGAAGGTCTCCATCCTCCAGTGGGACATCTGCGCGTCCTTCAGCCCAGCCGCGCACTCCGCCGCCGTCATACCCAAAGCAGAAGCCGTCGCCGCCGCCGCGAGCGCATTCGGAACCATGTGCTCTCCGGGAACCGGCAGTTCCACCCGTTCGCGATCCCCGTTCAGATCGAGCAAGAAGGATGCCAGGCCCGATTCGTCCAGTCGCACATCTTCCGCGCGGACCGTCGCGCCCGCTCCGAGACCGAAAAGAACGACCTCCCCTTGCGTGCGGGAAGCGTACCCGGCAACCACCGGGTCATCATCGTTCAGGACCGCTATGCCTTGCGGTGCAAGGGCTTCCACGGGCTCGGCCGATGCTTGCACTATCGCTTCCCAGGAGCCGAAGATCTCAAGATGAGCGACGCCCACGTTCGTTACGACGGCGATGTCGGGACGGACCGCCGCGCAAAGCTGGGCGACGTCGCCGACATGACGTGCCCCCATCTCGGCCACTATCACTTCGGTGTCTGCAGGCGCGGACAGCATCGTCATAGGAAAGCCGATCTCGTTGTTGAAAGAGTTCGGGCTGGCGTGAGTCCGATATCGGCCGCCAAGCACCGACGCCGTCATGTCCTTGGTTGATGTCTTGCCGTTGGCGCCCGTCACCGCGACGACGCTCGCCGGCCCACGATCGAACGCAGCCAGCCGAAGTAGAGCATCGAGCGTATCCCCGACCACCACGGCCGGCCCGGCCTTCTCCCGTTCATGATCCACGAGCACCGCTGCTGCGCCCCGAGCGAACGCATCGCCCACGAAGTCCCCGCCGTCGGCAGTCTCTCCCCGTACGGCGACGAACAAGGATCCAGGCGAGACCTCGCGACTATCGGTCACGACTCGATCAACGGTCACGTCCGCGCCGACGAGCCGGCCAGACACAGCGGACGCGATCTCAGACAGAGGCCTGGGCTTCACGATCCAGCCCCCAGCGCCCGCAGCTCCTCGGAAGCGACTACCCGGTCATCGAAGGGGACCGTCCCGTCGGCGAACTCCTGACCGGACTCATGGCCCTTGCCCGCGATGACCACGACGTCACCGGGACCCGCCTGGCCCAGGGCGAGCCGGATCGCGGCTCGGCGATCGGGCTCGACCGTATAGTCGCCCCCTCCTTGGCGGGCGCCCGATTCGATATCGGCGATGATGCTCAGTGGATCCTCCGATCGCGGGTTGTCGCTTGTTATCACTGTGAAGTCTGCGCCGGTGGCTGCGGCTCGCCCCATCAGGGGACGCTTGCTGCGGTCGCGGTCTCCCCCGCAACCGAACACGACGATCACCCGCCCGCCCGCGAGCGGGCGTGTCGCGCGGAGCACGTTGTCGATGCTATCTGGCGTGTGCGCGTAGTCCACCATAACGAGGAAATCCTGCCCCTCATCCACGGGCTCCACCCGTCCCGGCACGCCGGCGAGCGACTCGATCCCAGCCTTCGCGATCTCCTCGCCGATACCCAAAGTGCGTGCGACGGCCAGCGCCGCAAGGCAGTTGGAGACATTGAACATCCCCCGTAGAGGTGAGTGGACCTCCAGACCGTCCACCATGAAGCTCACCCCTGCAGCGTCTGCCGTCGGACCGATCCCCCTGAGGTCGGCGTCTTCGGTAAGCCCGAAGGTGGTAACGGGTATCGGTGCCGCACGCAGCCTCAGCGCCCAAGGATCGTCGGCGTTGACCACTCCGCGCTCAGCGCGCTCAGGTGTGAACAGGAGAGCCTTCGCGGCGAAGTACTCCTCCATGGACGGGTGATAGTCGAGATGATCCTGGGAGAGGTTCGTGAAGACTGCGCAGTCGAAGCGGACGCCTCCCACGCGATCTTGATCGAGAGCGTGCGAGGAGACCTCCATGGCCACTGCCTGGACGCCGCGCGATCGCATCTGGGCAAGCAGCCGGTGAAGGTCGGGTGCCTCAGGCGTCGTTCGAGCCAGCGGCATCGGCTGTCCGTCGATGCGCGCACCCGTGGTGCCGACCACTCCGGCAACCAACCCGGCGGCGGCGAAGACCGACTCGAGCAAGTAGGTGGTAGTCGTCTTGCCGTTGGTCCCGGTGACCCCGATCATCGACATCGAATCGGCGGGGTTGCCGAACACGGCCGCGGACATGGGACCCATCGCCTTGCGGACGGAGGGCACAAGGACCTGCGGGATATCGAGTTCCAGCCATCGCTCCACGATCAACGCCGCGGCACCCGCCTGGATGGCCGCCGCCGCGAAGTCGTGACCGTCGAACCTGGAGCCGGCGAAGCAGAAGAAGACCGCCCCTGGCACCACTTGATCGGAGGAATAGGCCGCCTCCGAAACGGTGATGCCTGAGTCGCCGCGCACCTCGTGACGCTCGGTCGCGGCCGCCACCGATGACAGCGATATCCGGGGAGGAGTAGGAACCAACGGACCCGAGCTTACCCGGGCCCCCGGCGGCGGGACCCCATCGGTCATCGGTGGCCGTAGGCGGTCGGAAGAGGCGGGAGGTCGCGCCCGGGCCTTATGCCGAGGCGCTGGATCGCGTACTGAGCGACGTGCTGGAACAGTGGCGCGGCGGCCACTCCCCCATAGATGGTCGTCGGCTCGTCGATGATCGCGGCAACGACCACCTGAGGATCGCCGGCGGGCAGGAACCCGATGAACGATGCCACGTACCTGTCGTCGTAGTAGCCGGCAGCCCCCACCTTCGGCTTGAGGGCCGTACCGGTCTTGCCCGCAACCTGATAACCGGGGATCCGCGCGGCCAGGCCCGTGCCGTCAGAAACGACGGAGGCGAGCATCTGAGCGACCGTCCTGGCGGTCGCCGGGGAGACCACCTCGTGAGCCGGTGAAGGCTGGGCCTGCACGAACGTCCCGGTCGGATCGACCGTCCCACGGACCAAACGAGGTTGCACCCAGGTTCCACCGTTCGCGATCGTCGCGTATACGGAGGCCATCTGCATCGGCGAGACCGACAGGCCCTGTCCGTAGGCCAGCGTGGCCAGGGTCGTATCCGACCACGCGGAGAGGGCCGGGACGTCACCGGGGGTCTCACCCGGGAAGCCCAGGCCCGTGGTCCGGCCGAAACCGAACTTGGAAAGGTAGGAGGACATCTGCGAGCTGCCAACCCTGCGCGCGACCTGAACCGCACCGATGTTGGAGGATTGGGCGAGGATGTCGCCTATGGTCATCTTCTCGACCGGGTGGGGGTGCGAGTCGTGGATCGTGAACTCCCCGACCTGCATCGTCCAGGGAACCGTGAAACGCTCGTCCAGCGTCACCACGTCCTCTTCGACCGCAGCGGCCGCGGTGATCACCTTGTTCACCGAGCCCGGCTCGAATGCGTTGACCAGAGCCCCGTTCCGGCCCCCAGTGGCCAGGTCCTTGGTCGTGAAGGAGTTCGGATCGAACCAGGGATAGCTGGCCATGGCCAGGATGTCTCCGGTGTGCGGATCCATCACGATGATCGTTCCACCATCGGCATGGTTCTCCTCGACGGCGCGCTGCAACGCCGCCTGCGCCTGGTACTGCAACTGCCGGTCGATCGTGAGGACCAGGTCATCCCCGGGTTCGGGGGCCTTCAACAGGTCGACCCCTTGTGCGATCTGCTCGCCGCCGAGACCGACCTCCTGGGTCCTTTCCCCGGTCACGCCCGCCAAAACCGAGTCGTACTGGTCCTCCAGGCCGGCCAGCCCAATGCCGTCTATCCCGATGAAGCCGATGACCTGCGAAGCCAGGGGGCCCGAGGGGTAGGAACGTTTCGAGGACGGCAGGAAGCCGATGCCCGCCAGGTTCAGATCCTGGACCTGTGAAGCTAGGGCCATATCCACCTGACGCGCTAAGTAAGTGAAGGTCCCCGGGCCTGACAGGCTTCGCGCGAGGGGGATTGGCTTCAGCCCTAGGATGGGAGCGATCTTCGCCGCCTCGCCGATGGGGTCCACCACCAGTTCGGGATCAGCGTAGATATCGAGCGCTTCCACCGATATCGCCAATGGCTGGCCGTTGCGATCCTGTATCTGGCCCCTGCGAGCCACCAGCTGCACGGTATGGACCCGCTGCTCATATCCCAGAGCCCTGAAGGATGTCTGGTCTCGCAGCTGAAGTACGGCCAGGCGCGCGAATATCCCCGTAAGACCAAGGAGCATCACGGCCAGAAGCGCCACCAGGCGCCCCGC